>NZ_ATXH01000002.1 GCF_000421585.1 Thermodesulfatator atlanticus DSM 21156 | reverse complement strand
AGCCCTTGCGGTCGTGAATCTTGTTGTACCACCTGGAAAACCGCTGCTTTATCTCCTGCACAAACCGCGAAAGATCAGAAAAGCGTTTCCTGAAATAGGGAATCCTGTCAGGGGTAAGCGTAATTTTTCGCCTGTCCCCGTAGTAGAGCTTTATGCGCTCAATTACTTCTTCGTCAGAAAACGAGTCAGGAGGGAGCATGCGGCAGAGGAGATGGAAGTGGTTCCCCATGATGCAGAAGCCATAGACTTCAACGAAGAATACTTTTGAGAGCCAGCGGAAGAGGTGAAGTAAGTGGTCTTTTTCGGCAGGGCCTAAGACGTTATGGCCTGGAAGGGCAGTGCGAGAGATGATGTGATAAGCGGCCTCTGGGTTTTTGATGAACTTTCTAGGAATACGCGCCATGATTAGCCTCCTTCTAAAATTTGCCTGTCCCTTTTATTTAGATCGGCTGAGTAGAAAAGCGGCTTAAATATATTTGCCTGTCCCTATTTATGACCTATTTATGAGGCCCGGGAAGACAGGCGGGGATTTCCCGCCTGTCTTTTTATTCTTCCAGTTCTTCCCAGGGGCGTTCGGTGGGGGCTTCCTTCATGAGAAGGTAAAGGTCTTTTTCTGAACCTAAGTAATACACATTGGGACCTATGTTTACCTCTTTGCTTACTAGCCTTTTGGCCCCTTCTTTGTGCACAAGCCTATAGACTTCGGATTTGGGGTCAGAGAGATCCCCAAAGATACGTGCGTCAGCAATGCAGGTCTTTACGCAGGCAGGCTCTTCTCCTCTTATCACCCTTTCAAAGCAAAATGTACACTTGTCCGCCTTGGGTTCGTCTAAATCTTCGTTTAGATAGCGGGCGTGGTAAGGGCATGCATCTACACAGTATCCGCAACCTATGCACTGCTCTTTATCAATGAGCACCGCCCCGGTGAAGGGATGTTTGTAGGTGGCCTTGACGGTCATCTTTACCGTCTTGCCCGAATAAGGGTCTTTAAAGACCTTTTCCTGTTCATCAGCCTGACATACGGAAACACACACGGGGTTATCGCAATGGTTGCAAAGCCCCGGCCAGAAGGGATGGGCCAGGCCTTTGGGAGTTTTGGCCGGCCCCAGGTGTTTTACCCAGTTGCGGCGGTAGTTTTCTCCCACGGGCACCTGCCATTCAGCCCGGCAAGCAATGGTACAGGCATGACATCCTACGCATTTTCTTATATCGATTACCATGGCCCATTGGCGCATTGTTTACCTCCTTTAAGCACTTTTTTTGAGCTCAAACCGGGGGATCTCCCGGGGTACTGGCCTAAGTTCAGGGACACTGATCACCTTGCCGTCTTTTATGAAACGCACGAAGTTGTTGCGGTGGCTTGAGGCCCCCATCAAGGGTTCCTGTTCATAGTGGGTAATCAAAAAGGTATCGCTTACCCCCTGTTTGTAGGCCCTGGAAAGCATGGGCGAGCGGCTACCAAAGCCATGGGGAAGATATACGCAGTCAGGCCTTATCCCTGGCGTGACAAAGACCTTTACCGGCTTTTCGGATCTATACCCATCCTGGTTCTCAAGGATAACCTCGTCGCCATCTTTGAGCCCTATCTTTGCGGCCAGCTCGTCGTTTATCCAGAGCTTGTTTTCTGGCCATTCGTGATGGAGCCAGAGGTTATTCATGGTCTTGGCAAAGGTGTGTACAGGTACACGACCATAGATAAGGCGCACATACCCCGCGGGTGGGGCCGGAGCCGGCATAAATTGGGGTATGCCGTCAAAGTCTTCATCGTCAAAGGCCTCACAGAAAAGCTCAACTTTGCCTGAGTCTGTATTGAACTTAAGCTCGCTTCGTGAGCGATAGGGTTTGGCCTCACAGGTAACCAGCCCGCCCTGGGCGGCAAGCTTCTTTACGGTAAGCCCCATGGGCTCAAGTTGGTCATTGAGATAGCTCTCAATATCTTCGTATTCCACTTCAAGACCAAGTTTTTTCGCGAGATCCCGGGCAATTTCAAAGGCGGGCCTGCTTTCAAAAAGAGGTTTTACCGCAGGCTGGCGCAGGGCCACGTAGCAGGAAGTCTCTCTACATTTATAAAGCCCGTCGTATCGTTCAAGATATGTGGCATCAGGAAGTACTATATCGGCCCAAAGGGCTGACTCTGTAGGCTTAATATCCACACAGAAGATAAAATCGAGCTTTTTGATGGCCTCCATGGTCTGGTAAGGGTTGGGGATGGTCTGCAAGAGGTTTACCCCTACCACTCCCCAGGCCTTTATGGGATAAGGCTCGCCTGTAAGCGTAGCCCTGATTATGGCGTGGGTGGGGCTTCCGTGAAAAAGTTCGGCAAAAGGGTAGTCGTTTTTTAGCGAATTGTCTGGAGGTTCTACTTCGTCAAAATCCACAAGTTCTACTGATTCAAGGGGTGGATTGGTGGGAAAGTAAAGCCCACCTGGGACCCCAACCGCACCAAAAAGGGCCGTGAGAATAGCCAGGCAACGGTGGCGCTGGACATCTTGCGGGCCGTACCAGGCGGAATGACGCCCGGGGTGAATAGATACGTGCGGCCTGTTCTGTGCAAGTATCTCTATGGCCTTTTTCAGGTCCGCTTCAGGCACGTCGCTAATCTTTGCGGCCCAGGGGATGGTATATTTGGCAACGGCTTTTTTAAGTTCGTTAAAGCCATTGCAATGTTTGGCTACAAATTCTTTGTCGTAAAGTCCATGTTCGATGACATAGTTTATCCAGGCCAGGAGGATGGCCATGTCGGTGCCTGGGCGTACCGGCAACCAGATGTCCGCCTTGCCGGCGATGGCCGAGTAACGCGGGTCCATGACAATGAGCTTGGCCCCTTTAGAAAGCCCTTTTATCAGAGAACGGACCATAGAGACCTGGATATTTTCGCCAAGATGGCTCCCTACCAGTAAGATGGCCCGGGCGTTTTCCAGGTCAACCTTGGCAGGGTCAATCGCCTGGTAGCCAAAGGTATAGAGATAGGCCAGCAGGCATGGCCCTACACACTGGAAAAAGGCCGGCTCGTTAGAGAAGTTTTCTGTACCCAGGGCCTCGAATATGTTGCGGAAAAAGCCCGCCGAGGCCCCGTGGTCAAAAAGGGCAATGGAGTGCTTGCCGTACTTTTCCTGGGTCTTTTTCAGGTTGTGGGCGATTTCATCAAGGGCTTCGTCCCAGGAAATACGCACCCATTTGCCTTCACCTCTGGCCCCCTTGCGTTTCAAGGGATACTTTAGGCGGTCTTTATCATAGAGCATCTGGATACCTGCATTTCCGCGAGCGCAGATTCTTGGTCCGTTAGTAGGGCTTTTGGGGTTGCCTTCGATCTTTACCACCTTGCCATTTTTGACCTTGGCCACAATGGGACAGCGCCAAAAGCACATGTCACACACCGAGGGAATCTCTTTGGCCCCAAGGCTTCCGGGAAGGTCTTTTAATTCTTTGGCTTCAAGGTGCCTGAAAAGGCTGCTATCAAGTTCAAGGGAGGCCAGCGCCAGGCACGCGGCTCCCGACAACTTTAAAAAATCTCTCCTTTTCATGAACAAACCTCCTCGTAAATTTTGAAGAGTAAGGCTTCGGTTAAAGAAGCAAGAAAGCTATAAAAGGCCAAAGGCCTTGCCTCATCTAAGGCCTCTTTGAAGGCAGGGAACCATTTCATAAGGTGGTTTTTGAGAAAATCACAAAGCAGGTCAAAACGGCCTTTTTCAAGCAAATGTCCCAAAAAACTTATCTCATAGGCCAGGTGATCAGCGGGTTCAGGGCCGGTGGGCAAAAGGCCACTTGCCCGGTAATAGGAAAGGCTTTCCTCCCAGGGCCCCTGGCAAAGGAGACCTGGTTTCTCGTAGGCGGAAGCATAAGGGGGAGCAGGTACACCCCCAGGGGTGTTAATAAAAAGGCGGGTGTATTCCTCTTGCATCTCTTCAAGAGGGGGGACCAAGCTTTCGCTTTGCGGTAGAGAAACCCCGAGATCTTTGGCCAAGAGCAAAAGTGCCTCTTGCGCCTTGGGGCTTAAGGGGTTAACGGGATAAAGCCACAGGTGAGCCAGAAGGTTAAACAACCTGCTTTCAAGTGAGGGTACACTTTTATCAGTATCAAGTGACATAATCAGCCTAAAGCTAATTTTTTTCTAAAGATTAACTTCTACTTAAAGAAATCTTAAGAATTTTTGCTTTTTTTGTTCGTAAAAGTCAAAGCTCAATTTTTTGATAGCGGTTGAGAATTCGAATAAATAACACCTAAAAAAGTCGCTAATATTAACTTTTTAGCTTTGTTTAACTCAAATTGAAAAAAATCTTAGAAAAGTTCCTGTTTTGTTGAGACTTTTGCAAAGTTGCCGAAATTTGTTGCAAGCATGACTGCAAGGGATCCTTTACGGTGACAGGCGTTTGCTAACAGAAGCATAAAACAGGCGACACTTGAACATGGTCATTGCAAGCGAAGCGAAGCAATCTCAGGTAGAAGAGGTTGTAGAGGTTCTAAAGGTTGTCGAGGTTTAGATTGAATGGGTATCGAAAGCACTATTTTTGTCAGTCATTGCGAGCGAAGAGACAATCCCATGGGATCTCGCGGGCGTACGAGTCGCCTCAGCATGATACTTTGTCGGATAAAACATACTCCCATTAATAATTTCACCGAGCTTACTTTTTTCCGAAAAAGAATTTATGGATGATTTTCGGGCAAGAGTTAAAGGGCATAGGGAACGGTTAAGAGAAAAGTTTCTGAAATACGGCCTTTCTTCTTTTACTGATGAAGAAGTTTTAGAGCTTTTGTTGATTTTTGGCACCCCGCGCAAAGACTGTAAGCCTCTGGCTCGTGAAGCCCTTAAAAAGTTTGGCAGTCTTGCCGCGGTGCTTGAGGCCTCGCCTGAGGACCTCTTGAAGATAAAGGGCATTGGCCCTAAAAACATGCTTGCTATTAAATTTGTCCACGGAGTAGCAAGGCGGTTTCTTGAGCGCCGCCTTGAACGCAAGCCTTATCTTTCTTCAGCCAAAGAAGTTTACGAATACCTTGCCCACAGTATGATGGACTTGAAAAAAGAAATCTTTAAGGCCATTTACCTTGATGCCCGCCATCAAATCATTGCCGTTGAAGACCTTTTTCGCGGAACGGTAAACGAAAGCTATGTTTATCCTCGCGAGGTCATTGAACGAGCCCTCAGTCACCATGCAAGTGCCATAGTAATTGCGCATAACCATCCCTCAGGAAACCCTAGACCCTCCCATGCCGACATACGACTTACCAAGCGCCTTTTTATGGCGGCAGCCCTTTTAAATTTACGTTTACTTGATCATCTCATAGTTGCCAAAGAGGGATATTTCAGTTTTGCTGAAGAAGGACTGCTTAGCACTATCGAACAAGAGGTAACCAAAGCAATATGAAAGTAGTAATGGCTAAAAAAGCCGGCTTTTGTATGGGAGTGCGCCGGGCTGTGCAGCTTGCTATCAAGGCCTCGTATGAAGCGGAAAAACCTGTCTACACTTATGGTCCTCTTATCCATAACGAACAAGCACTAAGTTTACTTGAGATGCTTGGGGTTAAGCCCCTCAAAGAAATTCCTGAAAAAGCCAAAGGAACTATCATTATCAGGGCCCACGGGGTTCCTCCTGAGGATAAAAAGCGCCTTAAAGACGCAGGCTTTAATGTTATTGACGGCACCTGCCCGCGGGTCTCACGTGTCCAAGCCTTGGCTAGACGCTACAGCCGCAAAGGTTATCACGTAGTAATCATCGGTGATCCTGACCATGCCGAAGTTCGCGGCATACTTGGCTATGCGGGTAAGTTAGGCCTGGTGGTGAGCAGTTTCAAGGACCTTGAAAGACTCCCCCCACTTGACAAATATGTCATTTTGTCCCAGACGACTCAGGATGAAGAGTTTTTCAAACTCATTGTGGAAGAGCTTTTAACCCGCTTTCCCGGGGGCAAGGTTTACAACACCATTTGTAACGCCACCCATGATCGCCAGCGTGAAGTGCGCAATCTTTGTAAAGAGTGTGATGCCATCGTAGTTGTTGGCGGGAAACACAGTGCCAATACCAAAAGACTTGCCCTTATCGTCCAAGAGGAAGGCAAGGAGGTCTTTCTGGTTGAGACCGCAGACGAACTTGATAAGAACGCCTTAAGGAAATTTCGCAAGATCGGCGTGACAGCCGGAGCTTCAACCCCCAACTGGGTGATCAACCAGGTAATCAGGACCATCGAAGAAATTCCTTCTCCTTACGAGTCTTCCTGGAGAAGACTTACGCGTAAGTTTCTGCGGTTTGCATTAGAAAGCAATATCGCCCTTGCCCTGGGAGCTTTTTGGCTTGCGCTGGCGACTCTTTTAGTAGCTGACTATCCGCTTGGCTTCCGTTTGCCGTTCATATCTTCTCTTTTTCTTTTTGCGTCTCATACGGTAAATCGCCTGGTAGATCTCAGGGCCTTGAAGCTTAACGATCCATTTCGGGCAAATTTTCTCAAAAAATGGCGTAAAGCTTTTATGCTCGCAACTGCCTCAGGTTTTTTGGGGGCGCTGGCACTGGCAGAAACACTTTCGCATCTTCTTTTTGTTTTCTTTTGTTTGTTAGCAGCAGGAAGCCTGTTTTATAGTCTTCCCTTTTTAGGCCGCAGAGAAGGCCTTTCTCCAGTTCAACATTTACCTGGCGCAAGAAGTCTTTTTATTGCGGCTGGCTGGCTTGCGGCTATTTGTTTTCCTCCTGTTATTACCTATGGATTCAAAGAGGTTTTTTTCTGGTGGGGGGCAGCGGTCTTTTTAGCCTCGTTTATGCGCGCGGTTTTCCTTGAAATTCTTGAGTTTCAGGGTGATGGCTTTGTTGGGAAAGAAACCCTTCCGGTTTTTATCGGGAAAGAAAAGACATTTTTTGTTTTGAAAATTGTCTGGATAATTCTGGGGCTTGTTATTTTAGGAGGATTTTTAACTGGCGGCTTTCAAAAAGAACACCTGGGTATTTTGCTTGTTCTATTTTATTCTTATGCGGTGCTTTCTTATTATGAAAAAGACTTGCTTGGCAAAAATCTCGAGCTTGAGCTTTTGGCTGAAGGTATTCCCTGGATACTGGCAGGTAGTATTTTTCTGGGGGAAGGGATAAGACGCCTTGGACGTTGAACGAGACATCTTTTTCATGAAAAGGGCGTTGGTTCAGGCGGCCCTTGCTGCTGAACGTGAAGAAGTTCCGGTGGGGGCGGTATTGGTCTCTCCTGAAGGAGAAATTCTTGCAGAAGCCCATAACCAACCTATCAGGCTATGTGATCCTACGGCTCACGCTGAAATTTTGGTTTTGAGACAAGCAGCTAAAAAGATAAAAAATTATCGCCTGTTAGAGACAACTCTTTATGTAACGCTTGAGCCTTGCCCCATGTGTGCTGGCGCTTTAGTATATGCTAGGGTTAAGCGCTTGGTCTTTGGGGCATATGATCCCAAAGCAGGGGCTTGTGGTTCAGTGTATAATATTGTAAATGATGCCAGGTTGAATCACCGTTTAGAGGTAGTTGGTGGTGTTTTAGCCGAGGAGGCTTTAGCTCTTTTAAAAGAGTTTTTTGAGAGACGGCGGAGGGGTGCCCGAGTGGTCGAAGGGGGCGGCCTCGAAAGCCGCTGAGGGTCTTTCGGCCCTCCGGGGGTTCGAATCCCTCCCCCTCCGCCATTTTAGACCTTGTTCAACAAGGAATAAGAGATTAAAATCACTCTGTCCTAAGGAGGGGTGCCCGAGCGGCCGAAGGGGCACGACTGGAAATCGTGTGTGCGGGCTAAACCCCGCACCGTGGGTTCGAATCCCACCCCCTCCGCCATCCTTAGCATTCAAGGCCAAAGGCCAATAAATTATGGCTGCTGGGTCCTGCGCGACGGATCCCCGCGAACCCCGCCAGGCCCGGAAGGGAGCAACGGTAGTGGGGCTCTCCGGGTGCCGCAGGGGTGCCCAGCGGCCGCCAGTGGAAGCGCCAGGGGCCTGGTGGCCCCCCCGGGCTTCAAACCCGGTGCACCGTCGGAGACGGCGGTGGGTGGGTTCGATTCCCATGCGCTTCCGCCATTTTCCTGTCAATCATTTCCTCCTAACCCCGTCTAAATAGAACTTGCTTCCCTCACACTGAGCATATAAACTTGGCCACGTTATGAGCTTAAAAGTAATTATTGTCGGGGCAGGGGAAGTTGGGTATTACCTTGCGGACCGCCTTTCCCTGGAAGGCCATGATATTGTCGTTATTGACAGAGACGAAGAAAAAATAAAACGCATTGAGCGCCTTCTTAATGTTATGGCCATTGAGGGCTCGGGTGCTTCTGCCAAGGTCCTTGAAGGCGCAGGCATAAAAGACACAGACCTTTTTGTTGCGGTAACTAATTCTGATGAAATAAATCTTATCTCTTGTCTTTTGGCGCGTGAGTATGGTGTCCCCCGAAAGGTAGCGCGGGTGCGTAGCGAAGATTATCTTTCAGCTGACTCCCCCCTTAACGAACAAAAGCTTGGTATTGACCTTATCATTAACCCTGCTCGTGTCCTTGCAGATGAAATAGTCCGTCTGGCAGAGATCACCGAAGCAACTGATTGGGCCGAGTTTGCACGCGGCAAGGTTGTCTTGATGGGCTATATGGTAAAAGAAGGAAGCCCTCTTGCTGGTCTTTCTCTTGCAGATTTGCGGGAGCTCAGAGCACTTTATGATTTTGTTATCGTGGCTATTATCCGAAATAACGGTACCATTATCCCTTCTGGAGCAGATATTATCCATCCAGGAGATAAGATTTTCGTCATTGCCAAGAAAAAAGACATCCCTGCTATTGAGACCCTGCTCGGTTTTTCGACTGCTCGTCCGGATAGAGTTTTTATCATTGGTGGCGGACAGGTCGGCGCCTGGGTGGCCCAGGCCCTTGAGTCTAAAAAAATCGAAGTTTACCTGGTTGAAAAAGACGAGGAACGCTGTGAAGAACTTGCGGAAAGCCTTAAGCAAACCATCGTTCTTAATTTAGACGGACTTGACGCCCAGGAATTAAAAAAAGAAGGCATTGATCAAGCAGATCTTGTTATCACGGTAACAGATGTTGACACGGTAAACATTCTCGGAGCCCTGCTTGCTAAACATCATGGCACCAAAAAATGTATCGTGCGTATTGATCGCCCGGATTTCATTCCTCTTTTGGGAAGCCTTGGCATTGACGTAGCACTAAGCCCCAGGCTCCTTGCGGCTAACCAAATTCTTCGCTTTGTAAGACGCGGTCAAATTATCTCAGTGGCTACTTTTTTGGTCAGCGATGCTGAAGTAGTGGAAATGGTGGTCCCGGAAAAAGAAACTTTTTCCGAGGGGCGCAAAATCCAGGATATAAACTTCCCTAAGGGTGCTATTATTGGTGCGGTGTATCGGGCAGGAGAGGTAATTATTCCCAAGGGAGAAACACCTCTTTATCCCGGGGATGATCTTGTTATCTTCGCTAAAAGAGAAGCCCTCTCCAAGTTAGAAAAGATTTTTGCTTCATGAGAATTGGCACAGTCCTTTATATTTTAGGGTGGTTTCTTATATTCTTTTCAGCAACTCTTTTTTTTCCAGGCCTAGTGAGCCTTATCTATCACGAGTCCGTATGGCCGTATATCTATGCCGAGGCCATTTCTTTGCTGTGCGGAGTTTTACTCGTAGCCATTATCAAGCCTGATAAAGAAATAGGCTATCGCGAAGGGTTTGCGATCGTTGTCCTTTCTTGGACAGCAGCAGGCGTCTTCGGGGCCCTTCCTTTTGTTTTTTCGGGAAAGCTTGGCTTTATCGACGCGCTTTTTGAATCAATTTCTGGTTTTACTACCACAGGTTCAACGGTTTTTGGCGATTTAGAAGATTTGCCCAAGGGGCTTCATTTTTGGCGTGCTATGACCCAATGGCTTGGGGGTATGGGGATCATCATCCTTTCGCTTGCCATTCTCCCCTTACTTGGCATTGGCGGGATGCAACTTTACCAGGCTGAGATGCCAGGTGTCACCAAGGATAAACTTGCCCCTCGTATTCAGGACACCGCAAGAATTCTCTGGGGTGTTTATATTTTCTTCACCATTTTTGAGGTTCTTCTCCTGCTTCCTGCTGGGCTAAATTTATACGAGGCCTTATGCCATGCATTTACCACCCTTGCTACCGGTGGTTTTTCCACAAGAACAGCAAGTGTCGCAGCCTTTGACAGCGCTTATGTGGATTACGTGATCACGGCTTTTATGTTCCTGGCAGGGGTCAATTTTAGCCTTCACTATCGTTTTCTTAAGGGAGAACTGGACGCGTATTTTAAGAACGAAGAGTTTCGTTTCTATGTGCTGGTGGGCTTAGTGGCCATTTTCATTTGTGTGCTTTTTAATCATCTTTCTGGGACGTATCACAATCCCCTGCTTAATCTGCGATACTCTGTCTTTCAGGTTTGGTCTATCATGACCACCACGGGTTATGGCACGGCTGATTTTGCCCTTTGGCATCCTGTGTGTCAGTTGCTTTTGTTGATCCTGATGTTTTTTGGCGGGATGGCCGGCTCAACAGGCGGTGGTGTAAAACAAATTCGCTTTCTTATCCTTTTTAAATTTGTTCGCTTTCAGATTCGAAAACTTATCCATCCACGGGCGGTGGAAATTATCCGCTACGACGAACACAAAGTAGCAGAAAGTGTTATCCAGGGAATCCTGGGATTTATGGCTCTTTATGCCCTTGTATTTATGATTGCAAGCCTTTTGGTATGCGCTCAGGGAATAGACATTATTACCGCAACTTCTGCGGTAGCTGCTACGTTAAACAATATCGGTCCTGGGCTTGCCAAGGTTGGGCCTACCCAAAATTTTGGCTGGCTCCCTGATTTTTCAAAGCTTGTGCTTACATTTTGCATGCTTGCTGGCCGCCTTGAGCTTTATACGGTAGTTATCCTTTTTTCACGAGAGTACTGGCGCGGGGCACGCAAACCCCTTTTTCGTTTTTAGCCTTAAGCTCTTTTCTTTTCCTACCGATAAAACTTTCAGCCAAAAGTTCATTTCAAAGGAGAGATAGATGGCTACAGTCTTGGATGCCCTTGTTGCTTCGGTAAACGAAGTCATAAAAACTTACACTGGTATTGAACCTAAACCCGGAAAGCCTTTTGTACGTACAGAACCCACGGCCCTTGGCGAAGTTTCTGCGGTAAACGGCTTGGCTGGTTCAGGATTTACCGGGATGCTTACCGTGACTTTTTCCAAAGACTGTCTTTTCAAGATTCTTAGTGTTCTTTTTGGTAGTCAACCAGAGACCCTTAACGAAGAGGTATGCGACGCCGCAGGAGAACTTGCCAATCAGATTTGCGGGGCCTTTAGAAGACGTTTTGAAGAACAGGGGATTTCTCTTCAGGCCGCAGTGCCAGTCATTGTCACTGGAGAAGGCCATTCTATCACGCCTCTTTGTACTAGCCAGCGTATGGCAGTGCCCTTTGAGCTTGACGGCACCAAGATGGTCATTGAACTTTGCCTTGACAAAAAGAAAAACGGCTAGGGAGAAGGATCCCTCACCAAAGGCCAATTTTCAGGGGGCACTTTAACTACTGCCTGGCCTAACTTATAGGCGTCTTGTAAGGCCGAAGGGTGCTCTTTAATAGCGCTTTTTTTTTCGATTCCCCGGTAGAAAAGCCCACCTTCGTATTTGGCATAAACCGCATCAAAAAAATATCTAATTACCCGCTGTACCCCCTCAAAAAGCCTTTTACCTTTGGTGGCTCCTAATGAGAGAAAAATGCCTCTTTTTTCTTTGCCAAAAGGTGGGGCTTTTTTAAGAACATATTTTGAGACCCAACGCGCCTGGCTTCTTTCAACTAAGGCCTGGGTATAAGAAGAAATGTTATAAAAAAATATAGGAGAAGCCACTACGATAACATCACTTGCATCAATTTTGGGATAGATTTCTTTCATATCATCAGGGATTACACATTCTCCCGTGGTATCACACTCGCCACATTCAATACAGGGGCCAATTTTTACCCGGTAAAGATGAATTTTTTCTACTTCTGCTCCGGCCTCTTTTGCCCCTTTGATAAAAGAGTCCAGTAACAAATCAGTATTACCTCCTATACGAGGGCTTCCTTGGAAAGTAAGAATACGCATTTTTTACTCCTAAAAATTTAAGAGACCTTTGCAAAATTGATGCGAGATGAGCGTTGCAAAGATCTCAATTTAGTTATTCCCATATGAGGGAAAAATCGAATTCTATCTCACAGCCTTCTAAGTCGAATTTGACTTTGTCGTTTATTGCATCTGCAATTTTGACGAACCTGTAATCTTTTAACTCATAAACTTTGGCAATGGTATCTTCTACGTTTACCACCACGTAGTATTTAACGCCTTCTTTTTCGTAGAGCTTATATTTTATATTCAGATCTTTAAAAGCTGTTGACTTGGATAGAATTTCAAATATCAAAGTGGGTGCCTTGGTAATGTAAGGTTTGTCTCCAACCTCATAACAAAGTACTAAATTGTCAGGTTGGACTACGGTATTTTCGTCTATTTTCCAATCAACTGGTAAATAAGCTTTACATTTTTCACAATCTTTCAATAATTCATTTAACTGCCACGCGATATTGTTACTAACCCGTTGGTGTTTGGGGGGAGGCATTGGAGTCATGGCGTAAGGGATACCATCAATGAGCTCCCATCTTCCTTCCCAATTCTTGTAATCGTCATAGGTATATTTGGGATATTTTAAGTTTAAAAACATAGATTTTGCCTCCCTTTTTCCTATACCTAAAGTCTAGAATACTTCTTATTAAATAACAAGTCAAACGAGTAAACTATTACTAAGCCTATTTTTTATCTGTTCCCATTTTCGTTTCGAAAAAGGGAACGGATACCTTTCGTAATTTTGTGAAGGTGCCGAAAAAACTTCACTTAGAAAAACTTATTACCAACGCCCTTTGGCCGTTTTCAGGGGCAAGGTTTTCCGCCACAGCCAAACCTGGAATCCCGATGATTTGGCCGTCTTTTTCAACCACTGGCCAGATGCGCCTGTCATCATGGGCCATGCCATGTTCCCAGAAGATTTTTTTAAGCTTTTTGCGGCCAGAAAGTCCTGCTAGGCGAATGCGGTCTCCAGGCCGTGGAGAGCGGATCAGCAGCGGAAAGTCTATTTTTTCAGCGTCTAGCACCAGGGTGTTTTTTTCTTTGAGTTCACAATCTTTTTTTTCCAAGTAAAAAACCTTTAACTTAATGTTGTTTGGCAATTCGTATTCCCCAGGGCCAGAGATAGTTATCTCAAAGGGGATTAACTCTTTGGGAATTTTCTTAAACACAATCCTTCCTGGCTCGCGTCGCGCAATAAACCCTCCGGGCAAATTTATATTGCCACGGGTCTTTCCGGTAAGAAGGGACTCTATTTGCTCTATGTGGTTTAGTCTTATGCGGAAAAGAGGGACTCCTACCGCCTTTAGCGCCTCAAGATACATGCGTCGTCTAAGCACGAGGGGCACCGCCTTAAGTCTCCTTACGCTTAAATGGAAGGTCTCTCCTTCAAGCCGGCCGTACTTAGCAAGCCGCTCTAAGGCAAGGCAGCCCAAAAATTCTTCTTCTTCTGCTACCAAAAGCGCCGTGCGCTTAAGGCATTCTTTTACGTTTTTGTGAAAGTGTTTTTCGAGAAAAGGTATGAGAAGGTGCCTTACCCGGTTTCTTACAAACCGCGGGTCAAAATTGCTGGGGTCCTCTACAAAGGGAATATTTTCTTTTTCAAGAAAGGCGTCTATTTCTTCGCGGGAGGCCAAAAGTAGCGGCCTAATAAAAACGCCACCTCTTTTTACCGGGATGCCCGCAAGCCCTCGCCGCCCAGCTCCTCGAATAAAACGCATGAGCACTTCTTCAGCAAGGTCATCTGCCTGGTGCGCCAGGGCCACTTTGGAATAGCCGTGTTCTTTGGCTATTCTTTCAAAAAAACGATAGCGAAGCTCACGCCCTGCGGCTTCAAGAGAAAGCTTTTCCCTTTTGGCATAGTCTCGCACCGGAGCAGCTGCAATGAATACCGGAAGCCCAAGGCCCTCTGCGTATTTTTTGACAAAAAGCGCTTCTTTCGTAGAGTCTTTGCGTAGGTGATGGTCATAATGTGCCACCGCAAGCTCTAGGTCGAGTTCTTCCCGCAGGTGGTAAAGGATATAAAGAAGTGCCATGGAATCAGGACCACCAGAAACAGCAACAAGTATTCTTTCCCCTGCGGTAATGAGCCCGAAACGCGCTATGTCTTTGCGGACTTTGTTAATGAGATTGCTTGACATTTTTAAGCAACTCAAGGGCTCTTTCTTTGTGCTTGTTAAAGGCTTCTTTAGCCAAAGAGCCAAGAGGCTTTGAAATTTCTTTAAGGGGAGGCAGGGCTGAGATATCAGGTAAAAATTTTTCAGGAGGGGGGATTTTTTTAAATTCCAGCTTATCTTCTAGTTTACTGACGGATTCTTCAAGGGAGGTTAAGCCAAGGTCGGCAAACTCAGAAGGGCCTTCTAAATCTTTTAGAAAATGCATTATTTCAGTGAGGTTGAATTTTTCTTTGAATATTTCGATTTCGTGGTTGATGACTTCGGCTTCTACTTTGAGTTCGTCGAGTTCTTTGCGGTATTCATTTACCAGATCGTAAAGCCTTGCATAACTTTCTAAGAAAAGATTTTTAAATCTTCCCTTGGAAGTGAAACCTTTTAACTTAAAGCCTTTAAAAGTTTCTAAAGCGTCTTTTTGTTCGCTGCGAAAATAAGCTTCCTTAAGCCCGGTTATTTCCAGAAATTTTTTAATTAGCTCTTCGTCATAGTTTAAGAGGGTGTAAATACGGGCAAAGGATTCGGCAAGCTTTGGTAAAAATTTCTTTTTTAATTCTTCTATTTTGCGAAAATAATTCTTACTATCTTCTTCGATTGCGCGGCGTGCGCCAAAATAACGCTCTGCAAGATCTCGTTTGACTTGATAGGCTAAGGCCTTTGCTACGTCTTCTTCCATGCTAATATGGTGAGGCTTTTTGGGAAATAAGTCAATGGTTCAAAAGATTCCATCGCCAATAATAGTTCTTTTTGCCTTTTTGCTTGATTCTTTTCTTGCTGACCCGCCGGTGCGGTGGCACCCTGTGCGCCTCATTGGAGACATCGCAGAGTTTTTCCGAAAGCGTTTTTATTCTTTGGGCACTTTGGGTGGGGCTTTTACGCTTTTTTTAACCACGGCCTTTTTTGTGGGGCCGGTTTATGCCTTTACCCTTTTTTTTCCGCCTTTAGAGATAATTTTTCTTTATTTTTTTATTGCGCCGACTTCTTTGCGCCGGGAAGTGCTCAAAGTAGCCCATGCCCTTTCTCAAAACGACTTAGTCCTTGGGCGCAAGAGGCTTTCTTTTCTGGTGGGGCGCGAAACAAAAAATTTGTCCTTAAGCCAGTGTGTTCGCGCCTCAGTGGAAACTCTTGCTGAAAACTTTACCGACGCGGTAGTTGGGCCACTTTTCTGGTATTTTATTTTAGGGATTCCGGGGGTGGCCTTTTATAAGGTTTGTGAAACCCTTGATTCCATGTATGGCTATAAGACCGAAAAATGGCAAAGGTTTGGTTTTTTCCCGGCAAAAAGCGACGATGTTTTAAATTTTATCCCCGCAAGGATCGCGGCGCTTTTCATAATCCTGGCATCTGCTTTTGCTGGGGGAAGTCCTGCACGCGCCATGAAAACCATGCTAAGAGATGCCGGCAAGCATGATTCCCCTAACTCCGGCTACACCGAGGCTGCTATGGCAGGGGCCCTGGGCATTGAGCTAGGTGGCCCCCTTGTTTATCAGGGAAGGTATTTTGCCAAAAGTACTTTTGGCAAACCTTTGCGTGAACGCAGAGTCTCGGATATTTTCTTGGCAGCAAAAATAGTTAACATGGCAACTATCTTGTGGATAACAACTCTGATAATAGCGGAGGCTTTCATATGGAAGTCAGGTTACCAAAGCTTGATAGGGCTGATTACGAAAGGGCTAGTAAACGTTTAGATAATCTTACTAAACCGCGCGGAAGTCTTGGCTATCTCGAAGAAATAGCCAGACGCTATGTTTACATCACAGGGGAGCTTTTCCCAGAGCTTCCTTTATCAAAAGCGGTTTATGTTTTTGCTGGGGACCATGGCGTAGTGGAAGAAGGCGTTAGTGCCTATCCACAGGAGGTAACCCTTCAGATGATACTTAATTTTCTGGCAGGTGGTGCAGGCATAAACGCCATTGCCCGTCAGGCAGGGGCGGATGTTTATGTAGTAGATGTAGGGGCCGCAGGCGATGTTGATGATCCACGCCTTATCAAGCGCAAGGTGGTTCATGGTACCAAAAATTTCCTGAAAGAGCCTGCCATGAGCCGCGAGCAGGCGCAAAAGGCCCTGCAAGTGGGATATGAGCTTGCCAAAGAAGCCGCGGAAAAAGGGGTAAAACTCCTCATCCCGGGAGACATGGGCATTGGAAACACCACCCCTTCGGCAGCGGTGATGTGTGCCCTTTTGGGAGAAGACCCTGACGACATCGTTGGCAGAGGGACAGGCATTGATGATCTTGCTCTTGCCCGCAAACGCCAGGTGGTCAAAGAGGCGCTTTCCAAATATAGCTTTGCTGATCCCATCGATGTGCTTGCCAAGGTTGGTGGCGCGGAAATAGGTGCTATCGCGGGATTTTTCCTGGGTGGCGCCGAAAGCCGCGTGCCAGTTATCATTGACGGGTTCATTTCCCTTGCTGGCTACACCATTGCTCAGGCCCTTTGTCCTGAGCTCAAAGAATTTGTCTTTCTTGGTCACTGTTCCAAGGAAAAGGGTGCAGCCCGCGTGGTAGAAAAATTAAACCTGCGTCCCATTGTTGACCTTGATTTGCGGTTGGGTGAAGGCACCGGGGCCTGCCTTGCCAGCATGATTGTAGATGCGGCGCTTAGGGTTTTGACAGAGATGGCTACCTTTGAAGACGCAGGGGTGTCCAAAGGCAAAGAACACCTGAGCTGATGCTTAAGGAAGAATGGGAGGCTTTTGCCTCCTGTGTGGCTTTTTTTACCAGGTTTCCTATAAGTCCCCGAATTTTTCGCTTGGATAAGGGGATTTTTTATCTGCCTTTCGTGGCATTTTTGCTTGGGGGCTTAAGCTTTTTTTTGGCTAAAACCCTTGCCCCCTATATACCGCCTAAGTTTCTTGCCTTTTTCTTGCTTGTTACAGGCTACTTTGTTGCTGATTTTTTTCATTTCGACGGGCTTCTTGATTGGGCCGATGCCCTTGCTTCTTACGGGGACAGGCAAAAAAAACTTGCTATTATGAAAACCCCTGAAGTTGGCGCCCTTGGGGTGCTCTTTGCCTTTTTCTTTTTGCTTGGAGAATATTTGTTAACCCTTGGGCTGTTAGAAAAAGGGCTTTTTCTTGCTTTTTTATTTAAACCCCTGGCAGGGCGGCTTGCTTCAGCTTTGATAGCCCTTATGCTTCCACCTGCGAAAAAAGAAGGCCTTGGCTTTTTATTTGTTTCTGGTTCGCGCAAAAGGCTCTGGGCCTCCCAGGTATTTTGGCTTCTTCTTTTTTATTTTGCCCCTTTGCCTACTGCTTTTACATTACTCTTGGTGTTTGCTTTAAGCCGTTCTTTTAAGAAAGATTTCGGTGGCCTTACGGGAGATCTCCTTGGCGCTACCATCATGCTCTGTCAGTGGCTTTTTTTGGCAGGCTTTCTTTTTGCTAATTTTTAGCTCTCCCATATTTCCGACGAAATTCTTATAAAGACCTTTGCAAAATTGCCGACGTCAGTATTGTAAGCACAACCGCAGGGATCTGTTCCCATTTTTCGGCACGAAAAATAAAAAAGGATCCAAGGGGTTTTTGCAAAGGTCTCTTATATAACATCGTAGTTTTGTGATATAAAAAATCAAAAGCCCCCCTCATAAGGCATCAAGAAGGACGGTCCTTTTGAGGGATCTAACAAAGGAGAGAACTATGCAAATCTTTTTACTCTTTGTCTTCAGTTTTTTCCTTTTGATCAAACCTTCTTTAGCTGAAAATTTGCCCTTAAGAGATTTTTTGATTAACCAGGGCTTTTGTGATCAGGAAAATGAGCCTACAGCTGACTATATTTCTTTAAATGGCCGAGACGTTTACGGAACCTATTGGAAAATTAAGGCGTGCCAAGAAATAACTATCGACTCTTTAAAAGACGCCTTGGCCCAAAAGGGATTTAACATTGACAAAATTTCCCAAAAGACTCTTTGGGCTTCAGGAACGTATCAAAACGGAAAAATTTTTCTTCGTTATGATGCTTCTGACCAAGAACTTCGCCTATTACAGCAAATCATTGTTAAGGCCGGTCAAAAAATAAAAATAAAGCTTCCCCCTGATGAAAAAGTTTTTTTCTATCTTGAGCATCCGCAAAATAAGTTTCTTTCCATGTATGTGTCTTTTGATGATCCTCGGGTCGAAGCCAAACTCGAGGCTTATTCAGAAATAAAAAAAGGAAAACTCACAAAAAATGTTAGGTATTTTAAAGAGCTCAAGGGGAGAGAAGAAATGCGCCTTTTCGATTTATCCCTTGTGCCCGGTTTACAGCGCTTCACCTTAGAAAGCACCAAAGCTTGTGTTGCAAATATTTTTATAAAAGAAGAGGGACAATTGATTCCTATCCCTGAGAGAGATTCCATTGGAGGGATACTTTTAAAAAACGTCCCTTATGGCAGGGCAAGGGTTGAACCAGAAGCAGGGGCAGAGTATCAACATCAAAGTCTTCCAGAAACATCTTTAAGCGGTGATCTTACTCCCCAAGGGGATGTGATTTTCTGGCTCCCGCCAGGATATTGGCAAATAATAGTTGATCCCATCTCCGAGCAGGATATTCCCCTTCTTAAAGATTTAAAAGCCCATCTCATTCCGGTTTTCCCGGGCTATCTTACTGAAGTAAACTGGCCAGCTTCAGTTAGCCGTGTTTTTCAAGAAAATAATGACACAAGATTAGAAATCCTTAAGCTAGGTCTTAAAGAAAACCAAGGTTTTGTTGATTTTTCCTTTTTGAACCTGGCAGATGCCAAGATAGTACCAACGCCTGAGAATCTAGAAGTTTTTGAAGCAGGCCTTCCTGGAAAGATCACAAGCCTTGAAAGGATTAAGACCCCACCAGAGATAGTAATCCTTTTGGATTCTTCTGGCTCCATGAAGAACTCTATGCAAAACGCCCTTTTAGCCACTGCGCATTTTCTCAAAGGCTTACCTCCCAAAAGTCTTGTAACTTTAGTTGATTTTGATACCAAGCCTAAAATAGTGGCCCAGGGGACACCACAAGAGGTCCTCAGTTCGTTGAAGAAAATAAAAGCCAACGGAGCAACTGCTCTTTACGACGCCTTGAAAACAGGCATAACCCTACTAAAACACGCTAACCGACCAACTTTGGTACTTTTTACCGACGGTAAAGACGCCAACTGGAATGACACTGGCCCTGGAAGCAAAACAACGGCTGACGAAACTTTCTCGTTGCTAAAGGGTAAGCAGATTCCTGTTTTCACTATTGGTTTTGGCCAAAATCCTGATACCTCTACTTTAACTCGCCTAGCAGCTTTAACAGGCGGAGCATACTATCCTGCTTCTGATGTAACGGCATTAGAAAAAGTTTTTGCAAGTATCCAGCAAAACTTAGGGAACCAATGGCGGGCTTATTACCAACGTCCCTCCCAAATACCTTTTAGTAACGAACCTGTGCTTTCTATTGTAGTTGACAATAGCGGTTCTATGGAAAACAGACTCGAAAAAGTGCGCAATATTCTTGCCGATTTTGTTGCTAAGCTCCCTCCGCAATTTTTGATCCAGTTAGTCATTTTTAGTGATGATGTAACTGTTAAACAGGTGTTTACCCGCGATAAGCTAAGTATCTATCGTGCTTTAGCCGAAATGGAGCCCCTTTCAGGTACAGAAATTCTAGGCTCACTTAAGGCTTCTTATAGACTTTTGCACGCAGTTCCCTCTTCTGAGAGATACTTACTATATCTTACCGATGAAGCCTTAGAGGTAGAAACAGACCAGAAAGAAAAACTTAAGCTTGTTTTAGAACAATTAAAAGATGACGGCGTAAAAAGCCTTTTTGTGGGCATGGTTTCTAAGGAAAAGGAAGCCCCGTTTAAGGAAGCGGCTTCATTAGCAGCTGGGGCTTATGTTGTTTCTCCAGATCCTTTGCAATTGAAAGTTGCTTTGGATGACCTCTTGAAAGAGATTGGCAGGGCTCCTTTGGTCAAGGAACATCCCGTGCGCATAATTTATAAACATACAGACCAATACGGCCGCACGAATCTTTATTCTGCAGCAACTATTTCCAATCTTCCCTTGCCCTTAGGTCATAGCCAAAAAGAAAGCTTAGAGATTGTTTCTTGGAAAAAGGCTGAACGCATAAAACCTTATGGCGGAGAGCTTGCAGCTTTTGTCACCGGAGACGACGTTATCGGAAGGCAGGCTCAGGTAATAAAAAGGCTTCCTTTGAACATTCAAGCTTCCAATAAGGCTTTAAATATTACCTTAAAAGAAGCTATTTTTCTTTCGAAGTTAAGAGGGGTTGAGCCCTCTTCAGGTAGATTTTTGGCCATAACTTTAAAGCTCAAAAACATCTTGGAGCCCCAGGAGGTAGTAGTTTATCCCGACGGATCAGCACATCCTGCTTCCTGGCTTGGAAAAGGGACCAAAAATGTACGCATTGAAAAGAAAATTCCTGATTACCTTATCCCTGATGCCAGGCTACATTTTTTCCTGTCTTGGAATAACAAAACTTTTTTTCCTGTTTCTGATGCCACTTATCTAGCCGAGAAACCTTTGATTCTTCCCGCTGAAAATGAGATACTCCTTCGTCCAGGGCACCCTGTGGAAGGAACTCTTATCTTTGTCGTGCCAGATGAATTTATGACGCAAAGTGCATTACATCTTTATGATACGGCCTATGGCCATATCGATTTGCCCTTAAGCGGGGTGCTTAAAATAAAAAGAGAAGATACGAAAAACCTTCCCACCAAAGTAGAAAAGAAACTTTCAGATACTTTCATCCTTGAGCTCAATGGATTTCAGGACCAAAAAAATATTTACGAGCTAGAGGCTGAGTCGGGAAATACATTTCGCATAGTTGATCTTAACCTTAAGTCTAAAGTTCAGGCTCATTTAGCAATTGAGCCTTCAAAGCGTTTCTTTTTAGCTGTTGATACAGAAAATGGCCCTTTTCTCTTTAGCTTACATCCGGTCACCCAGAGGGTTCCCTTAGGTCTTTTCCGTTCAAGGCTGATAACACCTGGCTCTTTTAACGATTTTCGTTTGGTTTTTGAACTGCCAGAAACCCTGTCCAAATATCCTTCTCGATTACTGGTGGATCTAAAAGACGGAGCTCCTGCTCTTTATCTAAAGTCGCCAGCAGAACGTAAAGAAGTTAAGCCTTTGGCTATAGGGCATGGAGAAAGGGTCACTTTACATCTCAACGGAATTTATCAAGGGTCTGAAGGTAAAGAAATAGTCTGTGACGTGACTTTACTAGATCAAAAAGACGATACTGCTCTTTTAATTGGAGATTTTTTGGCTTTAAAAGCCACTGCTGAAGCGCGGAAGAGATTTGAAAAGTTAAATCTTGAACTTAAAAGAGGCCTTGAGAAAGCCAAAGGGCTTTCAAATTTTGGAGATAATACCATTAAGATTTCAGAAGGCGATATCTTCCCGGTAAACAAGGATTATCTTGTAACGTTGGTGCCAGAAATCTTTGTGATAAACGGAGAAGCACGCCGAGGTTTTGTTTTCTTCTCTTTACCAGACGGCACTTCAGCTGCTGATTTTGTTTTAATATCTAATATTTTCAAAGACTTTTCTTATCAACTTCCAGCAAAACTTGAGCCCTTTCCGTATGAGTCGTGGCTTTCAAGAGGGACCCCATATGAACTGTCAACTGATTTTGAAGAAAGCTTACAAAATGCCCTTGCCAAACTCACCCTGATTAGAAAAGCAAAGGGCTTTGTTAAGCCTGGCAGTTTTAAGCCAGCTTACGTAACTATTGACGGAAAAAGCCCTAAAGGAATTCCCACCCCTCCGCCTTCACTGCTGATAGCGGGTGGCACTTCATGGGAAAACATAAATGATCTTTCCTCGCTGAAGGAGGCTTTAGGGGTCCTTGAAGTTAAAGCCTCAAATGCTAGGGCATGGGAGGTTTCTTACAGCCCTGAGGCCGTGTTTACCCAGGGCTGGCTTACGGAAAACGAAATGGCTTATATGGCAGAAAAAGTTTTGAGTCGTAGGGGTTTTGAAGTCCAGAGGTTAGCCTTAACGCTCACAGATAAAGGGAAAAATGCACTAAAAAAATATTTCTCCTCATCGCAGATTTCTCTTTATGAACTTCCCGCTCTCAAATATGAAGACCAGGAAGGCGCTATGCACACGATCGTCTTCCCTTTGTTTAAAGAACTTGATGGCTTTCAAACCTTTTTTGATTCAGTTGAAGAAGTGGGAGACAAAAGCTTGGCATTCACCTTGGAAGTTGATGTTATGGCCCGTCCCATATCTTCAGGACAAATGGAATCCCTTACCCAAGTAACCGATGCCCTTGCCGGTTCCCACGAAGAAACTCTGGAACGAATAACCCTTGTTTCCCAAAAGATAAGCCTTGCTTCTGCGAGTTTAGGGCCTCTTGCCTTAGGATTTTTGGAAATCATGGAACCAGGGAAGGGGAGGGTGATTAAGGCTATTTTAGACACTTCTCAAGGGCGTTTTGTGGGAGACGAAGCCCTTGAATTGACAAAATTTGAACCTGTCCAATTGGTGCTTCGTTTTTATACCCCTGATGAAACATATCAAACCGTAAGAGACTTGAGAGAAAAGGAATGGCCCACGGAGTTCTTTTTTGTTTTGGGAGTAAACGTGCCTGATTTACCAACTAGTAATCTCGAAAAAGCCGGGGCCTATTGGCAAAAAGCTTACAAAGAAGCAAAAAAACCAGATGTTCTTTCTAGCCTTAAGTGGCACGGACAAGGGGTAATAGCAAGGTTTGTAGGAGCACAGACTGTATATGAAAAAGAGCTTTCAGATCGTTTGGGGGTTGAAATTTTGCGTTTTAAAAATCCCCGGATATTAGTTGTTGGCTACCGAATCGATCAAAAAACAGGGAAATTAACCACCACCCTTGATATTGTGCAGCCATATCCTGAAATTCGCGGTGAAGATAGCCTCCAAAAAAGATTTAATCTGCTTGCCGGGTTTTATTACTCCAACTTGGAAGCAGAAGCTTTGCCTCAAGGGCTAAACGCCTTTAAAATTCTCGCACTTCTTCCTAAAGAGACCCCTCTTTTGCTTTTCTCCCCTGATGACCATCAAGAACTTGCAGAAATTTTGAGAAAAGCTGGTTATCCGCGTTTTGTTTGGGAACATATTAAAGAAACGGACAATTTTGTCTTTTTTCCAGAAAAGCCGTTGATCTTTGACGGGAATAAAATGCGCGTGGCCTGGTTTGAGATAGACCCGGAGTCTTTTAGGGTCTGGTCCTTTTTAGACACCGGGGAAAGAGGGGTCGTAGATACCCAGATTGGTGAGGCCCTTGCCCTTAGCATGGATTACATGATGGGCTTCTGGATGGGAGTTCAAAATTCTGTTTGGGCCACGGCGTCTTTTTCTCTTGTCCTTGATGACTGGCATCAAATCAAGACCTGTGCCCATGGTTTTGCAAGAAGACTTGGTAGTTATCTTGAGGCTGTTACCGACCCGAAGGGTGCGGCCAAGCCCAATATTTCAAAAATTGGTGCGGGTATCTCCGGAAATATCCCGGGAATGATAGGACTTTCTAATTTTGACTACGGTTGTATGGGGGCCTCAGAGGTTCAGAAACTTGTCAAAGAACACGCTGAGAATAAAGCCTGGAGAGCTAAAGATCTAAAACAAATTGTCGAAAGTAGCAAAAGCCTTTTTGACTTGGGTAACAAGAGCTGGGGTAAGGCCAAAGATAAGTATTTAGGCTTTGCTAACGGATACAAAGACGGTGTGGATTGGTATTTCAGGTAGCTTCTTGCGGTTCGTATCCTTTGTGATACAAAAGATACAAAAAAACTAGCAGGAGAAAATATGGCCAGACGCTCTATTCTTTTAGTTCCAGTGGGTCGCGTTTCTGGTCCGTGGATAGAAAAATTAATGAATCAGTTAGCAGAGTCGTTTCTTGCCAGGATTGAGCTAACTAATCCGGTGCCTTATCCGCCTTCTGCCTTTTGCCTGAGGCGCAAGCGCTTTTTTGCACACTTTTTGATTGATTTTTTAAGACAGCACGCAGGAGATGTTGATTTTGTGGTAGGACTTACCGATGCAGAGCTCTACAACATTCACTATAACTCCGTTATTTCAGAGACCCATTTTCAGGCCCGCTCTGCGGTGATTTCTGTTGGTAAATTGCGGGAGTTTCTCTTTGGTGAAAGGCCAGAGGAGCTCTTTTATAAGCGCTTGTACAAAGAAATATTGCGCTCCTTAGGGCATATGTTAGGCCTTGGCCCTTGTCTTAACCCTCACTGCGTTATGTATCCCTCGCTTTCCTTGATGGAAACAGACCTTAAAAGTTCACGTTTTTGTCCCGAGTGTGCGTTAAAACTTAGGCTACGTTTTGGAGAAATTCCTCTTCTCAGGGAAGCGGCTTGATAGGGGTCTTTGATTCCGGTATTGGTGGCCTCACTATTGTCAAGGAGCTTGTGCGCAAGCTACCTGATTACTCGTTTGTTTATTTTGGAGACACAGCACGCACCCCTTACGGCACTAAAAGCCCTGAAACCATAATTGCCTATGCTATCCAGGATGCCGAGTTTTTGCTGGAACATGGAGCCAAAATTATCGTGGTAGCCTGCCATTCTGCTTCAAGTGTGGCCACCGAAGCCCTGCGTAAGCGTTTCCCCCACGTGCCCATTTTTGAGGTGGTAACTCCTTCGGTTAACAAAGCCCTTTCAGTAACCAAACGCAAAATAATCGGTGTGATCGGCACACGGGCTACTATCTCAAGCGGGGTTTATCAGCGACGAGTAGCTGCTATCGATCCCACGGTTAAGGTTTACGGCAATGCCTGTCCGCTTTTGGTGCCCCTGGTGGAAGAGGGCTGGCTTAAAAAGCCTGAGACAAGAAGCATCGTAAAAAAATGTCTCATACCCCTTAAAATGCGCGGGATAGATACCCTGGTACTTGGGTGCACCCACTATCCTGTGCTAAAGCCTATCATCCAGGCCAAGGCCGGGCGCAGGGTAACCCTTGTTGATCCCGCAGAAGAAGTAGCAGAAGAAGTGGCAGGTTTTCTTAAAAAGCACCAGGAGCTTGACCAGACTCTTAAAAGAGAAGGGGAGCTAAAAATTTATGTTTCTGACTTAACCGAAGCCTTTGAAAGGGTGGCCCGCCTTTTTATGGGCCGCAAAGTGCCGTTGCTTAAGGCTGACTGCGAGATCGAACATATCATCAAGGCCTAATTTTTTAATTCTGAAAAAATTTTGGCCTGTCTTTTAAAGTATTTTTCTGTTATAACAATTCTAAAAAACGGCACAAAGGAGGAAAAGATGCCGGGGACTTATGCCAACTCAATTTTGCGTGTGAATTTAAGTACAGGTGAAATCAAAAAAGAAGAAATCCCTGAAGACCTTTTGCGCAAATTTATTGGTGGAAGAGGGCTTGCTAGTTACTACCTATCTCAGTTGATGGATCCCAAAGCTGAGCCTCTTTCTCCGGAAAATCCGCTGATTTTTGCTACTGGTCCGCTTACCGGAACTCCTGCGCCCACGGGTGGTCGTTACATGGTTGTTTGTAAATCACCCCTTACCGGGCTTATTGCATCCTCTAATTCTGGTGGGCACTTTGGTGCAGAATTAAAAAGAGCGGGTTATGACATGATCATCTTTGAAGGGGTGTCAGAAAAGCCTGTTTACCTCAGCATAAAAGACGACGAAGTCGAATTAAAAGACGCTGAGCATCTCTGGGGGCTTGATACCGAAGAGGTAACTGATCGCCTTCGTGAGGAATTTGGTGATGACAAGGCAAGGGTAGCCTGTATTGGGCCTGCTGGGGAAAACCTGGTGCGCTTTGCCTGTGTTATCAACGATAAACATCGGGCTGCCGGACGCTCTGGCGTAGGAGCGGTGATGGGATACAAAAAACTCAAGGCCATTATCTGCCGAGGGACCAAACGTGTCGAAGCACCTGAAGCAGAAGTTTTTAAAAACTTTATCCAAGAGAAGCTTGGCAAAATAAAAGAAAATCCAGTTACTAGTGAAGCCCTTCCCAAGCTTGGAACCAAAGTGCTTGATAACATTATTAACGAAAGCGGCCTTTATCCCACCCGCAACTTCCAGACGGGCGTTTTTGAAGAAACCGCAGAAGTCTGTGGCGAAGCTTTGGTAGAGAAGGGCTATCTAAAAAAGAATAAGGGATGTTATGCCTGCCCGATACGCTGTGGCCGGGTAACAGAGCTTCCCAGCAAGACCAAAGGAGAAGGCCCTGAGTATGAATCCGGCTGGGCATACGGAGCCTGCTGCGGTGTAAAAGACCTCATCGCTATCACCCAGGCCAATTACCTTTGCAATCAACTGGGCCTTGATCCTATTTCCTGTGGTGTAACCATTGCCTGTGCCATGGAACTTTTTGAAAGAGGCAAAATTTCCAAAGAAGACATAGCTTCTGGGCCAAAGCCCACTTTTGGGAGCTCTGAAGCCATAGTTTTTTACACCCGCGCTATTGCTTATCGCGAAGGCCTTGGTGATAAACTTGCCGAGGGTTCAAAGCGTCTGGCTGAGGCCTATGGCGCACCAGAGCTTTCCATGAGTGTTAAAGGCCAGGAGCTTCCTGCTTACGACCCGCGAGGGGTGCAGGGCCAAGGTCTTGCCTACGCCACTTCTAACCGCGGCGGATGTCACGTGCGGGCCTACCTCATTGCCCCAGAGATCCTTGGAGCCCCTGAAAAACTTGATCCGCAGGCAACAGAAGGCAAAGCCCAGTGGGTGAAAATCTTTCAAGACCTTACCGCTGTTATTGACTCTATGGGGCTTTGTCTCTTTACCTCTTTTGCCCTGGGAGCTGAGGATTATCGTGACCTTCTCGCAGCAGCTACTGGTTTTGATTACACCCTTGACGAGATGATGCAGTGTGGTGAGCGCATCTGGAATCTTGAAAGGGTTTTCAATTTGAAAGCAGGCCTTGATCCCAAGGAAGACACGCTGCCCAAACGCCTCCTTGAAGAACCCATGCCTGAAGGCCCGAACAAGGGGCATGTAAATCGCTTATCCGAAATGCTCCCCGAGTATTATCAGGTGCGTGGTTGGGAAAATGGCGTTCCTACCGAGGCCAAGCTTAAAGAGCTAGGGCTTGCTTAATCAAAAGAGCGGGCAAGTGCCCGCTCTTTTTAGCTTGTTAGAGTCAGTTCCGTACTTTCCACTGAAAGATGGCTCACCACCCAGTGAGGCATACGCATGCGGTCAAAAATAAGGGTCACTTTTTTGCTCTCAAGGTGTTTTCTGCTGAGAAGCTCTTCTTTGATTTTATCGCGAAGCTCAAGTAGCGAGGAAGCCGTAAGGTAAAGGTTTTCTCCTTTTGCTATCCAACTGGTCTCGTAATAAATGACTACTTCCATTACCCACCTCCCTGTTCCAGCAGGTTTTCATAAATTTTTACGGTTTCTTTCAAAAACTCCTCACGAAGCTTTCCGTGAGGAGAGACAGTTTCCAAAATTCGCTTGGGAATTCGCAGTTTGGACGGGGCAAAGCCTCGTTTTTTCTTAAAAAGATATTTTCTTTTAAGAATGGCAACACCAAGGCCCTTTAAATCTTCGATTGTGTATGAAAAACCTGAACAGGAAAAAACCTGGGCCAGGGTTTCAAGATTATAAACACTTCTTCCAAAAAAGCAGCAAACCGCAGAAGAAAGTACCTGGCGATAGGCTTCTTCGTTGAAGAGTTTTTGGGCTAGTTTTTCAGGGTTTATTTCTTCTGGTTTGGTTTTTTGATCGTAGCTATAGCCTGCAGAGTCGAGGTGGCTGTGCCTTGAACCTGTAAGGTGGGTCACGTGGATGCCATAGCCGGTATGGTATCCTGACATTTCGTTACCACCAAAGGCCAGGGCAAATTCTTCGCCACCGTATTTTTGAGAGGCAAAATCTACCCCCCGCGCCAGGGCAGCGTAAAATTCGTTTGCCTGGGCTGCGATTAAATTCAACATTTTGATGTAAGTTTCTACATCTCCAAAACGGGGTTTAAGCCCCATGGTTTCTTTTTCAGTAACAAGTTCTTTTTCAAAGGCTTCCGTGGCCCAGGCGAGAACCACACCTACACTCATAACGTCAAAACCCAGGTTATCTACCGTATCAAGTATGCGAAGCACGCCCTCAGGAGAGCCTACGCCTATCATGGAGCCGGTAGCATAGATTGGTTCGTAGTCGTAAGAAATAAAAGAAGTTTTGTAAAAATAAGGTTCGTCTTCATAAGGAGTGCGAAGCGCTGCAATGTGGATACAGGCAATAGGACAATGAGCACAGGCAAGTCTTCTCCCTAAGAAGTTTTTGGCATAGTTTTCACCGCAGATTTTTTCCGCAGCTTCAAAACGGGTCTCTCGCAAGTTACGGGTGGGAAGCGCCCCAAGTTTATTCAATGGGATGATATTAACAGCTGTTCCGATTTCGTAATATTTTTTGAGTGAGGGAGTGTCATGCAAGCGTTTTAGCAGGTCGTCATATAATTTTTTGTAAGTGCTGCGGTCTGCCACAGGAAGGGCTTGTTTGCCTTTTATAAGGATGGCCTTTAATTTTTTGTATCCAAAAAGGGCCCCAAGGCCTAACCTTCCAAAGTGGCGATAAGTTTCGGTAACCACGCAAGAGTAAGTAACTCCGGATTCTCCGGCAGGGCCTATGCGCAGGATGCTTCTTAAGCCGCTTCCGCTTTCTTTTTCACGGATAAAGCGACCAGTCTCTGAAACCGGTAGCCCCCAAAGGGCCCGGGCGTCTTTAAATTTTACGCCCTGGTTATCAATTATCAGGTAGATTGGTATATCGCTTTGGCCGCGAATGACCACTGCGCCGTAGCCTGCCATGCGTAGGGCAAGGGCACTTCTTCCTCCGGCATGGCTTTCGCCAAGAAGCTTGTTGTGAGGCGAAAGAAACATGGAAACTGTTTTTGAGGCCAGGGGAAAGAGCCCGTTAGCAGGGCCTACGGCAAATATGATAGGGTTTTTGGGATCTCTGGGGTCGATATTTTCCGGACATTCTTCTTCAAGAAGGGCGCTTGCAAGACCTGTCCCGCCGATGTTTTGAGCGACAAGATCATATCTTTCTTCTACCCAGAATTTTTTGGCAGAAAGATCAATATAAAGAATCCTTTTTAAGGGATCATTGGGCAACATTTAAGCCTCCTCAAGAGCAATAACATGATGGGGGCAATAATCTGCGCAATAGCCACAATGGATACAGATAACCGGTTTTTGAGTCTCTTCATTCCAAAAAATGGCCCCCAAGGGACAGGCCTCTTTACAAAACCCACAACCAATGCATTTTTTGGGCGAAAGAACAACTCCTCCGCCTTTTCGTTTTATAAGGGCCCCGGTAGGACAAACCGAAAGACATGGTGGATCTTCGCAAGCACGGCAGACAATGACTGTCAGCCCACGAGAAAGCCCGCCACGGGAACGAACATGAATCGCTGTTTCTGCAAGACCTCCCTGCCCGGTGCGTCTCTGGCAGGCAAACATACACAACTGGCATCCCACGCATCTGTCAGGGTCTAAAACTTTGAGTCGTCCTCGCGCCATAGTATTCTCCTAGCCTAAATACACATGACCAAAATAATAACTTTGAGTTATTTAGTAAAGATTGGGGTAAATGGCGCGGGCGTACGAGTCGCCTCAGCATGATACTTTGTCGGATAAAATTTGCTCCCAATAGAAAAAGAAAACTTGAAAAATTTGCCTGTCCCCGTTTAAGTTGCCCCCCATGAAAAGATATTGGCGTTTGATTACCGCAGAAAACCGCGAAGAAATTTTTTCCGTACTAGCAAAATATTCTTTGAAACCCTGTGCATGGTGGCAGCTTGAAACCAACATTTTGGTAATAGATGTTTGCGCTGCATCAGAAGATATAGAAAATCTCTTGCACCATCTTGCTGGTAAGGACATTTTGGTGACGCCTATCCCCTGGCCAGGTTTCGTTTGCCATTTAAACGCGAAAAAGCTAGCTGTTTCTTGGCTTGGTGAACCTTCTTTCCAAAACATTGTCATTGAACCTAAAGGTGTTTTTGGATCGGGGCTGCACCCTACAACCTCTCTTGTTATCTCTTTGCTTGAAAAGATAGCTCAAGAGATGCCAAAACCCAGGCTTATCCTTGATTTCGGGACAGGGAGCGGAATTCTTGCCATAATTGCAGCTAGGCTTTGGCCTAAAGCTCAGATCTTAGCAGTGGACATAGATTTTGAAGCTGCCAAGGAATGCCGGGCAAATGTATGGCGAAACAATCTTTCAAAACAGATTCACGTAGTTTGCGGGACTAGTGCGGCTTTATCTGGAAAGTTTGACCTTATCCTGGCAAATGTTTATCTGCGCGTTTTAACGCAGGAAAGCGCTAACCTCAAAAGCCTTCTTAATCGAGAAGGGCTTTTTGTATTTTCGGGTTTTCTTTTAGGAAGTGAGAAGTTTCTTCTTAACAGCTATCCCGGTTATCAGCCCTTGTTTTCAAAGGCAAAAGATGGTTGGGAAGCTCTGGTTCTAAAAAGATGATTTTGCCTGTCCCCGTTTGATTTGTTAAGTTGCGCGGTATGGAGGATTTGAAAGCGCGTTTTGAAAAGATAATTGCCAGGGTGCGCAAACCCTCACGCTACCTAGGCGGGGAAAAAAATGTAGTTTCGCGCCCTTTTGAAGAAACTGACCTTAAAATATGTCTTGTTTTCCCGGATCTTTACGAAGTGGGCATGTCCCACATCGGGCTCTTGATCCTTTATCTGATCCTTTCTTCCAGAGAAAATTTCTTTGTTGACAGGGCCTATGCCCCTGCGCGCGACCTTGAGGCTTTTCTCCGCAAAAAAAAGCTTCCCTTTCTTTCCCTTACCGCCAAAAGATCCTTAAAAGAATTTGACCTCATTGGCATTAGCTATCCCTACGAGCTCTGCGCCACCAATATCGTAAATATCCTTGACCTTGCAGGCATTCCGGTGCTTGCTGAAAATCGAACTGATGCTGATCCCATTGTGCTTGGCGGAGGCTCTGCTGTTTCAAATCCTGAACCAGTTGCTGATTTTTACGATGCCATCATAATCGGGGAGGCTGAAGAAGCCATTCTTGAAGTGGCTGAGGTGGTCTCCTTGGCCCGGAAAAAAGCAGTAGCACGGGCCGAGCTTCTTAATTCCCTCTCAGAGATTCCAGGGGTGTATGTCCCTTCTTTTTTTAAGCCGATTTATGAAAAAGGAGTCTTTAAGGAACTTGTTCCCTTAAAACCCGGCTACGAAAAGATAAAAAGACGGGTGGTCCCAGACCTTGATTTTATCCCGTACCCCTGGCGGCCTTTGGTTCCGTGGGCTGAGATCGCCCATGACCGTTTGGCCATAGAGATTTCCCGTGGTTGCACCAGGGGCTGCCGTTTTTGTCAGGCAAGTAGCCTTTATCGCCCGGTGCGGGAGCGCACTCCCCGAAGGCTCCTTGAGATGGCAGAAGAAGGCCTCCTTGCCACGGGCTGGGATGAAATATCTTTTCTTTCTCTTTCTGCCGGGGATTACTCCTGCTTAACGGAACTAATCGTCTCTTTTAACAAGCGTTTTTTACCGGAAAAAGTGGCCCTTTCCCTTCCTTCCTTAAGGGTGGGAAGCCTAAATGAAACTATTATCGCTGAAATCAAAAAGGTAAGAAAAACAGGTTTTACCCTTGCCCCAGAAGCAGGCACTGAAAGACTAAGACAGGTTATTAACAAAGATATCAAAGAAGAAGATCTCCTTGAAACTGCCCGCATGGCCTATGAAGCTGGCTGGCAGCATTTAAAGCTTTATTTCATGATCGGCCTTCCCACTGAGACTCAAGAAGACCTTGAAGGCATTGTGCGTCTTGCCCGCAAGCTTACCCGTATAAAAGGAAAAAGAGGGCCACAGGTCAATGTTTCTGTCTCAACCTTTGTGCCCAAGCCACACACTGCCTTTCAATGGGAAGCCCAGCTAAGCCTTGCTGAGACTAAAAGACGCCTAAATTGGCTTAAGGCCAAGCTTTCTGGCCGCAGGCTCAAATTCAAGTGGCACAAACCAGAGCAGAGTTTTCTTGAAGGAGTTTTCTCTAAAGGGGACAGACGCCTTGCCAAACTAATTCTTCTTGCCCATGAAAAAGGCGCCCGCCTTGATGGCTGGAGCGAAGAGTTTCGCTTTGAGGCCTGGCTTGCTTCTGCCAAAGAACTTGGGCTTGATCTTGAAAAGTATCTTGCTGCCAAAGACCCAGATCTACCTCTTCCCTGGGAACATATCGACTTAGGTGTTACCAAGGATTTTTTGCTTGAAGAGCGCAATCGTGCCCTCTTACAAAAAACGTCTCCAGATTGCCGTTTTGCAAAATGTCTAAAATGCGGGGCCTGTGATTTCAAAAGTATCAAGAATCTTCTTGCCAAGGATTGTGATGTTCCAGAGATAAGGCCTAAGGTCGTAGTAGAAGAAGGCCGTTTTACCTACCGGCTCATTTACCAGAAGCTTGGGCTTTGCCGCTTTTTGTCCCAGCTTGAGGTTATGAAACAATTCCACCGGGCGGCAAGGAGGGCAGGGCTTCCTCTTTCCTTTAGCGAGGGGTTTCATCCCCTTCCGCGCATTTCTTTTGCCAAGGCCCTTCCGGTAGGGGTTGAAAGCCTCTCAGAGGTGGCTGCCCTTGAACTGGTGAAAAGGCTTCCTCCAGAAGAGATAAAACTAAGCCTTAACAAAGAGTTACCAGAAGGGCTTGCCATAAAAGAAGTTACCCCTTCTTCGCCTAAAAAGGCCTTAACCGTGCCAGATGAAGCTCATTATGAAATAACCCTGGCAGAACCGATAAGCGATGATGCTATTCAAGAATTTTTGGCTAAAAGAAGCGTGGTGCTCAAAGTCCGCCGAGGCAAAAAGGAAAAGGAAATAGAAATTCGGCCCTATGTGCTTTCCCTTGAAAAAGAAGACAACAAAATAAAGCTCGTTCTCTTTGAACCCAGAGAAGGAGGGGTGCGCGCCGAAGAAGTAGTGGCGGCACTTTTTAATTGTGCTCCTTCAGCCGCTCCAATTCAGCGCATTGTTAAAAGCTATCCCTTAGAGCTTCTCAAGTAAGTTTTCGATAGTTTTTTTTATGAATTTGAGTCCGGTAAGCTCATCTGGGTTCAAGGGTTTTTCACGAAAAAATACCAACAAAACAGCAGGCACCTTTCGGAAACAAAGGGGAACGTAGATTTTGCCATCTTTGGCAAGAATCTTATCTTCGTTTAGCACTATTTGAAAGGGCCCCTTGATTTCTTTTTCTTCGTTTCCAAGGGCAAATATTTTGTCCCCTTCCCGGTAAAAAAGGCTCCCTTGTGCTTTTAATTCTTTGCCCAGGCTTTCTAAAAACTTCTCACAAAGCCTTAAGGCCTCTTCAGGAAGAAAAGGCCCCAAATCGGTTTCTTCGCTTATTTTTTCCGGCGCAATGTCAAAAGGAAGCTCATTTAAGACTGCCTGCGGCAAATGTCTGGCGCTTTTAGCAAGGTTTTGAATACAGGCATTTATCTCCTCAGGGGTTGAAAAAAGATGTTGCCAGCCGCGAGGGCCATGCCCTGCCACCATTCCTGCCGCGGCTAAATCAGCATAAAGACAGAGATATTCGCGCCTTTTAGGGCGGATATAAAGTTCACGACCCTCAAGATTAGCAATTACATTTGCAGGGAGATTCCACTGTTTGGCAAGCTTTTCTCCCACCAGATGAAAGATCTCTTTACGTTTGCGCGGGGCCAGTTCTCTTATTTTCAAATAATGTTCGGGAGCATAACGAAGCATTACCAAACGCCCCAAACGTTTTAAAAGCGCTCCCAAATAGGCTTCCTCTCCATCAAGGCCTTTTTTTAAGGCAGCTTTTCCGGCAAAATGTGCCGAAAGGATGCTAATGGCAAGTTCCTGGGCCAGGTATTTGTTATTGAAGTCCTCTGCGCTAAAGAAGGGAGACGTTCTAGCTAAACTTCTCAGGTTTTCAAACCCAAGAATTGCCACTGCCCTTGAAATGGTTCTCATGGGAAGGCCCATGGGATTGTAAAAAACGGAATTTCCAGCACGAAGGACCTGGCAGCAAAGCCCTGGGTCAAAAAGCACAATCCTTACTATTCTTTCTACTGTTTTTTCTCGTTCGGCACGAAGCTGCGAAAGAGCCTTTGCGGTTTCTTCAAACACCGGCAGATTGGCGGTGCGCTTAAATTTATTTACTAAACGGACTATCTCTGCTTTCATCTTAATTTCTCATTCGACAAACTTTTGCCAGGACTCAAGCTCTTTCCAGAACAGGGCGGTATTTTCTTTTGCCAGGAGGGCTGGGAGAAATTTTCGTTTAAGAGGAAGGCCTTTAAAAAACTTAGGGGCAAAGGTTTTAAGAAGCCTTAAGGCGTCTTTTTCATTACGATAGGCCAAAAGGTAAGTGTAAAGCCTTTTTAAAAGGGCCAGGCGCTCAGAAAAATTTAAGTCAAAAATCTGGCGCTCATGCCATTCTTTAAAAATCCACGGCCGAAAAAGCGCTGCCCTTCCGATCAAAACCCCCTGTGCCTTTGTTAGGGCAAAAAAATTTTCAATATCTCTCAGGGTTTTAACGTCGCCGCTTCCGTAAACGCTTGCTTTACCTTGGGCCAAAGAGACCAGGTCGCGAATCCTTTCCCAGCGTGCTTTTCCTTTAAAGGCTTCTTTGGCGGTGCGTGGATGAAGGACAAGGATATCAACACCTGCGCTTAGCAAAGTTTCTGCTATTGCTTCGAGCCTATCTTCTGCAAAACCAAGTCTGAATTTCACGGAAAAATCAACCCCATGGCCATGGGCTATTTCCGCAAGAGCTTTGGCTATGCAAAAAAGCTTGGGGAGGTTTTCTAAAAGTGCGGCGCCTGCCCCAGTTTTTACTACCTTTTTGGCAGGGCAGCCGGCGTTTAAATCAAGGCCCTCGGGTTTTAATTCCTTGAGCACAAGCTCTGCCGCTTGTGCCAGTGTTTTTTCAACGCTTCCTTGCAGCTGAAACCTAAGAGGCCTTTCTTCACAAGAAATGTAAAGCCCTGGAAGTTTAAGACCTTTTGCCAGGATGGCATTGGCACTAATGAGCTCTGTCCAGGTAAGGTCTGCGCCAAGCTCCCGACAAAGCCTGCGAAAAGCGCTTTCTGTAAAGCCTGCAAGCGGGGCCAGGGCTACGATCTTTCCCTCAGCCCCGCTTTTGTTAGTCTTTAATTTTTTCCACACGGACGGCTTTGCCTTCGCGCCGCGGGATTTCTCCTTCAGGGAGAAGCTCTACCTGGGCGCGAAAACCAAGGTAGTTGTAAATCTCTTCTTCAAGGCGGCGCTTTAAGCTTTCATCAAGGCTTCGGCTCTCAACCAGGATTTCGATAAAGTCCTTTCCTTCTTTTTTGCCAATGCGGATAAGATAATCGGGAAGCGTTTCAGGATGTGCCATGATAATTTCTTCAATCTGTCTTGGGTAAAAATTGATCCCTTTTACCTTGAGCATATCATCCGTGCGGCCCTTTATGCGTGCCAAACGAAGCATGCTTCTGCCGCAGGTACAACGCCCTCTTGAGACAATTCTCGTGATGTCTCTGGTGCGGTAGCGGATCAAGGGCAGTCCTTCCCGGGTAAGGGTGGTTATCACAAGTTCGCCTTCTTCTCCGTCTGGAAGGCTTTCCCCGGTTTCGGGATCAACAATTTCTACCAGGTAGTGATCTTCCCATACGTGAATACCATTGTGGGCTATGCAATCAATCCCAAGGCCTACGCCGCCGGTTTCCGTCATGCCGATGATGTCAAAGGTTTCAATCCCCATTTCTTCTTCGATGAACTTGCGGGTTTCATTGCTCCAGACTTCAGCGCCAAAGATACCCACGCGGAGTTTGGTCTCCTTGAAATCAAAACCTTCGGCCCTGGCCACTTCGATAAGCCGCAAGGGGTAAGAAGAAATAGCCGCAATGGCTGTGGTACTAAAGTCTTTGATGAATTTAAGCTGTATAAGGGTCCGCCCTGGCCCGATAGGAACCACAAAACAGCCAATTCTTTCGGCACCGTAGTGAAAACCAAAGCCCCCGTTAAACAGCCCAAAGCCCGGGGTTATTTGAAAGATGTCTTTGTGCGTAAGGGTTGCTGCTGAAAGCGAGCGGGCCATGATTTCTGCCCATTGTTCAACGTCTGAACGGGTGTACGGGTTGATTACCGGGGTCCCCGTGGTGCCTGAAGACATGTGAAACCTAACGAAGTCTTCTTTAGGGGCACAGGCAAGCTTAAAAGGGTAGGCTTCACGCAGTTCGTCTTTGGTGATAAAGGGAAGTTCTTTAATATCTGAAATACTTTTCAAATCATGAGGGTCAAGATCTCCAAAACGGGAAAAGTAATAGGCATTGTTTGCTTTTATGTGTGCCAGAGTCCATTTAAGTCGTTTTAGCTGGATTTTTTCGATTTCTTCGCGAGGAAGTGTTTCAAGCCTTGGTTGATACATAATCCCTCCTATTTATTCTCTTTTGCCTTTGCCACGGCGCGTTTGAATCCCTCACGCGCCTTTTCAATAAAAATTTCATCAATACAAAAGGCAAGTCTAATATGACCTGGCCCGCCAAAGCCGCGGCCGGGTACGGCAAGGATTAACTCTTCCTGGAGAAGTTTGCAAAACTCCACGTCGTCAATGGGGGTTTTAGGAAACACGTAAAAGGTCCCTTTGGGTTTTACAAACTCAAGGCCTGCTTCTTCAAGCACTTCGCAAAAAAGATCACGTCGTCTTTCGTAGATGGTCACGTCAACTACCTCTTCAGCACACTTGGCAGCTAGGCGCTGGGAAATGGCAGGCGCGTTTACAAAACCAAGAATACGATTTGCAAGAATGAAAGCAGCCATGAGTTCTTCTTTGCCCTGAGCCTCTGGATGCAAAGCCAGAAAACCTATGCGCTCACCAGGTAGAGAAAGTTCCTTTGAGAAGCTCGTTACCACAATGCTTTGTTCGTAATAAGGAAAGATGGGCGGTGTTTCGCGGCCGTCAAAGACAAGATTCCGATAGGGCTCATCTGAGATCAGCAGTATGGGATGGCCGATTTCTTCGGATTTTTCTTTAAGAAGGGTGCAAAGGGCCTTTATTTCGTCAAGTTCATAAAGTTGCCCCGTGGGGTTATTCGGAGAGTTGATAAGCACGGCTTTTGTTTTTTGGGTTATGGCTGCTTCAATGGCGTTAAGGTCAAGGGAAAAGTCTTCGCGCGAAGCAACTGGTTTAGCCACACCTTGATGGTTTTCCACGTAAAATTTGTATTCCACAAAAAAAGGCGCCGGGAAAATTACTTCGTCTCCTGGATCAAGGATGGCCTTAAAAATAACGTTCAAGGCCCCTGCGGCCCCACAGGTCATGACAATAAAATCCATGGGCACAGCATATTTTTGTTCTTTTGAGACTTTGATAGCCATGGCTTCTCGGGCAAAAGGAAACCCTGCGTTTGGCATGTAAGCGTGAAAGGAAGGTACGTCTTCTGCTACGATTTCTTGTAAGGCTTTTTGTACGCTAGGAGGCGGGGGAACATCTGGGTTGCCGAGACTAAAGTCGCAGACGTTTTCTTCGCCGTGTAGCGCCTTTAGCTTTGCGCCCTCTTCAAACATCTTGCGAATCCATGAGGCCCCTGCTAGATATTCTTTGATTTTTTGGGAAGCCGCCATTTTTACCTCCTTAGAATTTTTTGATGTTAAACCTTTTACGTGGCCTTACGTCAAGGTTAATATCATGTTTATGGAAAAGCTAAATGAGCCCGTTAAATTCAAACTCTTTGGCACTTTACGCCTTACCTATCGGCCAAGCGAAGGTGAAATAGAGATAGATTCCTCCCTTAAACTCAAAGATCTGATAAAAGAACTGGACAAACGGTATCCAGGGGTATATGAAAAACTTGTGAACCAGGAAAGGTTGCGCCCCGGGGTGGTTATTCTGAAAAACGGTAAAAATGTCTTGCATCTTGAGGGTCTTGAAACTGAGATCGTTCCTGGGGACACGGTGGTTATCTTCCCTCCTGGTGCTGGCGGATGAACATCTTTGAAAGGCAAAAGGGAATTTTCACTAACGAAGAAATGGCCCGTCTAAGGGCCTCTACCATTTTGGTAGCAGGCCTCGGAGGCTTGGGTTCTTTTGTAGCAGAAGGCCTGGTGCGCTTAGGAATAGGTGGTCTTATTCTGGTTGATGATGACCGGGTTTCCGATTCAGACCTAAACCGCCAAATCCTTTACACCGCTGAAGATCTTGGCGAGTTTAAAGCACGTGCAGCGCGCAAAAGGCTCCTTGCCATTCGCGATGACATCTGGCTTGATGCCTGGGTACAAAGGATCACGCCTAAGTTTGACATTCCTAACAAGGTTAACGGAGTAGTGGATGCCCTTGATAACTGGGAATCAAGATTTGTCTTGGAAGAGATTTGCCAGAAAAAAAATAAATTTTTGGTACATGCCGGTCTTTCTGGTGTTTGTGGCCAACTAACCAGTATTGTCCCCGGCAAGACCCCAAGGCTTTCCGAGATTTTTAAAGGGGCAAAAGACGAAAGCCCCGCGGCTTTTTTCTCTATTTGTGCAGTCCTTGGAGCCCTTCAGGTTTATGAGACTGCCAAGCTACTTTGCCAACATGAAGATACTCTTGCGGGCAAATTGCTCCTGGTTGATCTTAAGACCTACGGCTTTGAAATAGTGCCACTTGCTAAATAAGGAAAGGCCTCTTTTATGCCCTCAAGAACCATTTGAACCGCAATCACCGCAAGGATTAAACCCATAAGCCTTGTAATAACACCGATTTTGGTGCGGCCAAGTTTTTCTGAGATAGCTTCGCCATAAACAAAGCATATATAAGTTAGTAAACAAACTACCCCAAACACTGCTTCGATAATAAAAAGTTCTAAGATGTTAGTGCGTTTGGCCGCAAAAGACATGGCGGTGGTGATGGTCCCTGGGCCGGCAAGAATTGGCGTGGCCAGGGGAGTGATGGCAATGGAGTCCGGGTCAGCTTCTTCGTGTTCTTCTTCACCCGGATGATGTTGGCGTGAAGCTTTACCACGCAACAATTGATAGGCAATGAGAAAAATAAGGATCCCCCCAGCAATACGAAAGGCAGGAAGGGTTATGCCGTAGAACCTAAAGATAAAATTACCAGCAAAGATGAATACGCTGCAAATAATAAAGGCCCAGATAACGGATTTTTTGGCTACTTTTACCCGGGTTTTTTCTTCAAATTCTTCTACCAGGCCCACGAAGATGGGAATATTCCCAACGGGATTCATGATGGCCAAAAAGGCCCCGAATATTTGAAGGATAAAACCTATCATTTTGTACTCCAAAAAGATTCGTCCAAAACCTTAATTCCTTTGTCAGTTTTGGCAAGCTAAACAAGCTACAAATAGTTTTGCTATTTTATGAAAAATTTAAATTCCCAGGGCAGAAGTTCCGGGTCTTCATGCACTTCGGCCTCAAAGGAAAAGCGTTTTTCTATATCCTCCAAGAATTCGATTTCTTCTCCGGTGAGCACCTGGGCAATTTCAGGATGAACGTTTATCGCTACGATTTTTTCTTTCACGTGTGGGCCCATGCGTTCAAGGCGCCTAAAAATTTCGTAACAAATGGTACGTTTGCTTTTGATAAGCCCGTCCCCCTGGCAGAAAGGGCATGTTTCCATGAGAAGAGCATAAAGGCTTTCGCGGCGCCGTTCTCTGGTCATCTCTATTACGCCAAACTCTGACATAGGACGCACGTTGGTTTTGGCCCGGTCACGGCTCAAATATTGTTTCAGGGCCTCATAGACTTTTTCCCGGCTTTCAGCACGCTGCATGTCGATAAAATCAATAATTATTAGCCCACCTATGTTTCTTAAGCGTAACTGGTAGGCGATTTCTTTGGCTGCTTCAAGATTGGTGCGTAAAACGGTTTCCTCAAGATCGTCTTTCCCCACAAAGCGACCGGTGTTTACGTCAATGGCACAAAAGGCCTCACAGGGCTCAATTACAATGAAACCGCCAGATTTGAGCCAGACTTTGCGTGAAAGAAGTCTTTTTAAATCAACTTCAACGCCATAGGCTTCAAAAATGTCAGGTGGAGGCTCATGAAGTTTGATACAGCCTTTAAGGTGTGGGGCCATGTGTTCTACGTAAGAAAGAATCTTTTCATAAACCTCGCGGTTATCTACTACAAGGGAAGAGACCTCGCGCACCATGAGATCGCGCACCGCGCGCAGACTAATATCAAGGTCTTCATAAATAAGGGCAGGGGCAGGGACTCTGCTTGCCCTTTTTTGGATATCCTCCCAGAGGGAGAGAAGAAATTTCATCTCAGCCTTGAGTTCTTCTTCTTGGGCCTCAAGGGCTACGGTGCGCGCAATCCACCCGGTATTGGGAGGCCTAAGCCCGTCTATCAGTTCTTTTAGCCTCTTTCTTTCTTCCTCGTTGCTTATTTTGCGCGAAATACCAATGTGCTGCATGGTGGGCAAGTAAACCAAATAGCGTCCGGCAAGGGTGATGTTGGTGGTAAGCCTTGCCCCTTTGTTGCCAATGGGCTCTTTTACCACCTGGACAAGTATTTCCTGCCCAGGCTTAAGCACGTCTTCTATTGGGGGGGCTTTAAGGTTTTGGCGAGAAATTTCTTCTCCAAAAAGATCTTCCATATCAAGGAGCTTGGGGCAAAGGTCTCCGCCGTAAAGAAAGGCCGTACGCGCAAGGCCAATATCAATAAAAGCCGCACGCATGCCGGGTAAAACCATCACCACCCGGCCTTTATAGATGTTTCCCACACAGCCGCGTTCTCTGGGGCGTTCAAGATAAAACTCCGCCAAAGAGCCGTCTTCTAACAGCGCAACCCGTGTTTCGTAAGGAGCGTAGTTTATGAGTAGTTCCGCCATTTTATACCAACCAGTCTTTTGGAATCGCTTTTAAGAATCTTTTTACCAGGCCCACTAATTTTTTTTCTGCCTTCTGGGCGTTGGCAATTACATCTTCTAACAAAATAGGGGAAAAATTGTCCGGATCATTTACGTTGGCAATTACCGAAATACCCAAAATTTCCATGCCTGCGTGTTTGGCAACGATCACTTCAGGAACCGTGGACATCCCCACGGCGTCTGCGCCAATTAGGCGCAAAAATCTGGTTTCTGCAGGGGTCTCAAGGCTTGGTCCAGGCACTGCCACATAAACACCTTCGCGCAAAGGAATCTCTTCTGCTACCGCACGGGCAAGGTGTCGCAATCTTTTGCTGTAAGCTTCCGAGAGATCGGGAAAACGCGGGCCCCATTCGTCGTAATTTTCACCGCGCAATGGATTGTCGGGAATCAGGTTAATGTGATCAGAAATAAGCATGAGGTCCCCTGGGGAAAAAGAAAGATTTAGGCCTCCTGCGGCATTTGAGATGATCAAAAATTTGGTGCCTAAAAGGCTTAATACCCGTAGGGGGAAAGTTAATTCCTTGGTGGAATAGCCTTCGTAGAAATGAAAACGTCCTTGAAAGGCACAAATAGGCACCCCGCAGAGTTTTCCCACTACCAGTTGGCCTTTGTGGCTTTCCACGGTGGATCTCGGGAAATGGGGAATCTCTTGATAGGGGATGACCAGATCTTTTTCTATTTCTTCAGCAGCTCCCGAAAGCCCTGTCCCAAGAATCATTACTATCTTGGGAAAATAGGGGAACTTTTTTTCTAAAAAATCCCTGGCAATTTCTACTTTTTGCCGGTAATCTGGATTAATAAGTGATTTTTTTTCCGTCATAATCGCTCCCTTGCATGGACATGATATTTCACCTTATAATAAACCAGCAAAAATTTACGGGTATCTGGTGTGGCGGCGATTCCAAAACTTAAAGAAAAACAGGAAGGCCCTTTAAGAAACATTGTTGGTTGTAGTCCGGCCATCGAGCGCATCAAAGAACTCATCCTCCATGTTGCTGATACAGATTTAAACGTTGTTATATCGGGAGAAAGCGGTGTCGGCAAGGAAGTTGTGGCAAGGGCCCTTTATGCCTGTTCCCACCGCCAGCGTGGGCCTTTTGTCAAAGTAAATTGTGCCGCGATCCCCGGTGATCTCCTGGAATCAGAGTTATTTGGCTACGAAAAAGGGGCTTTTACCGGGGCTGAGCGCGCCAAACCTGGCAAATTCGAATTGGCAAACGGGGGCGTGATCTTTCTTGATGAAATAGGTGATATGCCTTTATCTTTGCAGGCAAAACTTCTTCAGGTCCTGCAGGACCAGGAATTTTGCCGCCTTGGAGGACAGCGCGAAATAAAAGTCGATGTCTGGGTCATTACCGCAACAAACCATAATCTTGAAAAAGACGTAGAAGAAGGCACCTTCCGCCAGGACCTTTTTTATCGTTTAAGCGTGATAAAGATTCATATTCCCCCGCTTCGTGAACGAAAAGAAGATATTCCGCTTCTTTGTGATTATTTTGCCCGGATTTACGGGCTAAAATACGGTAAGAGCGATTTTAAGTTCCCTGACCGCTTGCTTGGACTTTTCCTGAAGTATCACTGGCCAGGGAACGTACGTGAGCTTGAAAACTACGTCAAGCGTCTGGTGGTCCTTGGAGATTTTGAAGAAGTAGAACGCGAAATTCTACGTTTTTCAAAGGTCTTAGGGGAAGAAGAAACTACTTATAGTGAAAGAGACGAATTTGCCAGGCGTATTTCCCTTGAGCTTGCGAGAGCTGAGCAGGGCCAGGTGGCCTTAAAAGAAGTAAAAAAGCGCGTGGTGGCTCTCGTGGAAAAAAACTCATAGACATCGTTCTTAAGCAGACCGAAGGCAACAAAAAGAAAGCTGCCGAAGCACTCGGCATCTCATACAAAGCCCTTCTTTACAAAATCAAAGAATTCGAAGAAATGGGTCTTTAACGGGGGAATTTATGGAATTTTTAGTTACCGGCGGTGCGGGGTTTATTGGTTCCAATATTGCCGAATATCTCCTCAAAGAGGGCCACAAAGTCCGGGTGCTTGATAATTTTGCCAATGCTTCTCGGGATAACTTGCGTTTTGTAGCAGATATTTCCGGTGCAAAGGCACGTTTTACCCTTATAGAAGGAGACATTCGCGATTTCAATACGTGTTACCAGGCCTGCCAGGGGGTTGATTACGTGTTTCACGAAGCAGCCCTTGGCTCGGTGCCTGCTTCGGTAGAAGACCCCGAAACCTACCAGAAAGTCAACACCGAAGGAACGCTTAATGTTTTGCGTGCAGCTGCTAAGGCAGGGGTCAAACGCCTTGTCTATGCCGGTTCTTCTTCAGCTTACGGAGACAGCGGCGAGGAGAACCCTATCCCAAAAAAAGAAGACATGCTACCTATGCCCCTTTCGCCTTATGCGGTAACAAAGCTTGCCGGTGAGTATTTTTGCCAGATCTTCCCTGCGCTTTATGGGCTTGAGACGGTTGTCCTGCGTTATTTCAACGTCTTTGGCCCAAGGCAAGATCCAAAATCCCAGTACGCTGCGGTTATCCCCAAATTTATCACCGCGCTTTTAAGGGACGAAACCCCAATTATTTTTGGTGATGGGGAACAAACCCGCGATTTTATCTACGTGGCAGACGTGGTGCGTGCCAATCTCTTAGCCTGCAAGGCAGGAAGTGGCGCCGTTGGCCAGGTGATAAACATTGCTGGTGGGAAAGCGGTCTCGGTAAACGAGCTTTACCGCCTAATAGCAAAAATTATCGGCAAGGATATAGAGCCCCGCTACGAAAAAGCCCGCCCTGGAGATGTGCGCCATTCTTTGGCTGATATTACCAAAGCTCAAGAATTACTTGGGCTTGATGATTTGACGAGTTTAGAAGAGGGCCTTCGTCGCACAATTTCGTGGTACCAAGAGGCGACTTAAGCCCTCTTATGCCTTTAGGCTTGTTTTTTAGCAAGATTTTTCTTGATGGACTCTTTTAGCTCCGTGAGGTCAAAAGACTTGACGATGTAGTCTTCTGAGGCCCAGGAGCTTAAATCCTGTTTGAATTCCGGATATGCTGAGCAAAGAATTACCGGAAGGTGCGGGTGTTTTTCTTTAATAATCCGCAAAACTTCGAGTCCGTCCATTCCGGGCATGTTTATGTCTAAGACTACGAGGTCTGGAGATTCCTTCTCTACCAGCTCTAGTGCTTCAGGGCCGTTTAAAGCTGAGATAACGTCATAGCCTTCTTCGGTGAGTTCCTCGCGATAAAGGAGATGGATACTTTCTTCGTCATCAACTACTAAAATTTTAGGTTTATCCGGCATTTTCTTTCCCTCCTTCGGTCTCAGAGAGGTTAATTTCTCTTAAGAAACGGGCAGCGTCTTCCGGGGCCGTAGGCGTGATGTAAAACCCCGTACCCCATTCAAAGCCAGCAATTTGAGTTAGTTTGGGCAGAATCTCAAAGTGCCAGTGATAATGTTCCAGATAGGGCTCGCGAAGAGGCGCGGTATGAAGCACAAAATTGTAAGGGCAGCGCGGAATAGCAGCCTCAAGCCTTCGCAATACCTCTGAGAAAATGTCTGCCAAAGCACGGAACTGGGCGTCGTCAATGGTGCGGAAATCAGAATGGTGCCTTTTGGGAAGTATCCACATTTCAAAGGGCTGGCGCGGGGCAAAGGCGCAAATAGCAACGAATTCGTGGTTTTCACAAATGACTCTGTTACCGGTTTGGAGTTCCTGGCGGATTATGTCGCAAAAAATGCAGCGTTCCTTGTAATCGTAATGAATCTTGGCGCCTTTTAACTCTTGCGAGACCAAAAGTGGCACAATGGGTAGGGCTATGAGCTGTGAATGGGCATGCTCAAGGGAAGCACCCGCTGCACGACCGTGATTCTTGAAGATGATAACGTAGCGAAAGCGAGGATCCCGGGAAAGATCTACCATACGGTCTCGATAGGCCCAAAAGACCTGAACCAGGCGGTCAGGGGGCATGGTAGATAAAGTCTCGTGGTGGTGCGGGGTCTCAATGATTACCTCATGGGCGCCCACTCCGTTCATTTTGTCATAAAGGCCTTCGCCTTCTTTCCATAGATCACCTTCGATGCGGAGCGCTGGAAACTTGTTGGGAACCACTCGCAGGGTCCAGCCAGGGCTATTGGGTGGTGCTCCAGGTGGGCGGCCGTAGGCCAGGACCTCTGGGGGGGTGGTGTATTCGTGCCCCGGACAAAGAGGGCAGAAACCACCTTTGACCTTCTCTTCAGGAACTATAAAATCGTGCGGACGCTTGGCTCTTTCTTTGGCAATAATAACCCAGCGGCCAACTATGGGGTCTCTTCTTAATTCGGGCATTTATGCCTCCTTTATTTATACTGACCACATTACCTGTTCGAAATTTTCGTCAGGAACCGTAAATGTGAGATTGCCACTGCGAGGAATACGTTCCCGTAAAAGCCCGTTTTCAAAAATCTCAAGGTAAAAGTTTACCTTTTCTCCCTTTACGAATCCCAAATTTTCAAAGGGTATGGCTAGTTCTAATATTTCCTGAAAAGAAATATCTCCGGCGTCTTTTCCATAAAGCCTAAAAGGCCCTCTGGCTAGGATAAAAGTTTTTGAGATATCTTTGGCCTTGGGTTTAAACTGTATTTCTACCTTATGCTTGCCGCCTGCCAAAATAGTTTTAACCACTACCTCTTCTGAAAGATGATCAAGGATTTTTTGTTTAAAATCAAGTCTTAAATAGAAATTTTCAAGGTTAAAGCCAAAATAAAGAGCCAGTATAAGGCTTTCGCCAAGATACATGGCTTCACCTACCGTGGCAGGCACAAAGCGCCCTGCACCAATCCATTCAAAGAAATATGTTTCCCGACCATCGATAACCGGTTTTATAAAAGCCACCGGTGGCTCTTCTGGTTCAATGGCTTTTGCACGTTTAATAGGAAAGGAAAGGTCGATTAAAGGCTCTTTGCCCAGGGCAAGGAATACCTGGCGCAAGTGGTTTCGAAAAAGGCGGTCAAACTCGGTATCAAAAAGACTGGTGAAGTGTTCCCCATACCACCAAAACCAATCGCTTCCCTCTGCAGCTAAAAGGGCCTTTTTGGCTTCGGGAGAAATAGCATTGGGATCATCTATTATGCTTCTCGTGCGGGCAAGGAGTTCCCAGGCCCTGTTTTCTTCTTCATGGCCAATCCAGATGTCAAAGTTAGCGTTAATCCAAGAGCCTGTGTAAAGGTTTGTTATTGCTTCTTGCGGAGGAAAATTTTCTAGATATTCAGAGACAGTTACGCTTACTATTTCTTCATCAGCAGAAATTTTTTCAAAAAGCCTGCCAAGAAAATCCCTGCCTCCGTCCGGGTAATACTCCCAGGGATTTTCGCCATCAAGGATAAGGACCAAAAGAGGCTCTTTAAGCCCACTTGCTTTAGCAAGGCCTTTGGCAGTCTTGATAAGATCGTCTGCCGCCTCATCAGGAGAGACCCCGCGATAAACAAAGCCAATTCTGTCTGAGAGTTCGTGGTGTCTAAATATCATGGCTACTTCGTTTTCTTCAAAAAGGGCCCGATAAGGTTTTAGGAGGACTTGGGGGCCACTGCGGCCCAGGCTGCGGTAAAGTACTTCTTCATCACTTGCCATCCAGGAAACACCTGCTTGAGCAGCAATGGGGATTAGCTCTGGACATACCGATCCCTCAGAGGGCCACATCCCTTTAGGCTTTACGCCAAAAAGCCTTTCGTGGAAACTTATACCTTCTTTTATTTGGAGAGATGCGTCTTCAGGATGCTGAAAACGCGGTGGAAGTGGGGCCTGAGGCAGGTTTCTCCTGGCAAGGTCTGTGTCTATTATCAGGGGAAGAATCGGGTGAAAATAAGGAGTAAAGGTGATTTCTATTTGGCCCTTTGTCTGAAGCTTGCGGTAAAGCGGAATGATCTTTTTTAGGATTTCAAGGTGAAGTTCCAGAAGGGCTTTTTTTTCGTCTTCGGTAAAATGGCGCCCCTTGGTCTTTAGTTCGCTAACTACGGGGTGGTTTTCGTGGCCAAAACCTATCCAGGTAAGGTTAAACCAAACTTGAAGATCAAGGAAATCTTGGGTGCTAAATTCTTCCAAAGCCTTTTCGATGTCCTGGGGCTTATCACTGCGGCGTTTAATTAAAAGTTCATGATAGCGTGGAAAAGGATAAATAAGGGTATCCCAGTGGCAGCTAAAAAAGTACTTTAAAATGAAGCTTTTTTCCTCAAAATCGAGTTCCGCAGCAGGTTTTAAAGAAAGTTTTAAAAAAAGATCCTGTTTTCCTTCTTCGTAATAAAGAATCTGTTCGAAAAGGCTTGGAACTAGATTGAAATTGCTTTTGGTTTCGGGGTAGGAAGATAAAATAAAGGGAAGATCAAAGTAGGCCTTTACCGCATGCAGTCTTACCCATGGAAGCGATAACCAGCCCTTTTCCCAATCATAGTAAAAGGGCTGGTGCATGTGCCATAAAAAGGCCAAATAGAGTTTTGACATCAGTCGCCACGCAGTTTTTCAAGGCGTTCTTGTTCTCGCTTACAGTGAATACATAAAGAGGCCTCTGGGCGGGCCTTGAGGCGTTTTTCGTCAATATCTTCGCCACAGGCCTCACAAATACCGTAAGTGCCTTCTTCTATTCTCTTAAGCGCCTTGTCTATTTTTTTGATGAGTTTGCGCTCACGGTCCCGTATTCTTAGTTCAAAACCCTTGTCGCTTTCAAAGGTGGCCTGGTCTGTTGGATCGGGTAATCTTTCAGGATTGTCAACTAACTCTCCCACAGTTTTCATGGCCTCTTTTATGAGACGTTCTTTTTTTTCCAGTAGCAGTTTGCGGAAATATTCAAGCTTCTCAGGTTCCATAGCTCCTCCTATTTATTCGAGAATTACCGTGCCACTTTTGCCGCCAGTTTTCTTGACCAGTCGAATGTCAGTTATCTTTATAGACTTATCGATTCCTTTGCACATGTCATAAATCGTAAGGGCAGCCACACTAACCGCGGTAAGAGCTTCCATCTCAACGCCAGTTTGCGCAACTGTCTTGGCCCGACTTTCTACCAAAATGCTTTTTTCCTCTGGTAAAAGCGAAAAATCGACTTCCACTTTGCTAAGGGGTAGGGGATGACAAAGGGGAATGAGCTCTGAGGTCTTTTTGGCGGCCATAATCCCAGCGATTCTTGCCGTAGCAAAAAGGTCACCCTTGGGTAGCGATTTATCAACTACTTTCTGAAAAACTTTTTCTCCTAAAATGACTTTACCTCTGGCAATAGCTTCGCGGGCGGTGGGAAGTTTCTCGGAAACATCCACCATCTTGGCCTTGCCATCTTCGGTTAAGTGGGAAAAAGGGTTCATTTTTTAACAGATTTCCATAGCTTTTTGAAAAAACCCTGGCGCTTTTCTTTTTCTATTTCTTGGAATTCTTTCAGTAATTCAACCTGACGGCGGGTTAAATCTTTTGGGATTTCTACTTTAAAGCGTAAGATGAGATCTCCGCGTTTTCCGCTTCGCCAGTCAGGCAGGCCCTTTTCTTCCAGGGCAAGGGTGTCATCTGGTTGAACTCCCGGGGGGATTTTAACCTTTACTTCTTCTTCCATAGTGGGAATTTCAAGCTCAGTGCCAAGGATGGCGTCAATCACAGAGATGGGCACTTCCAAAACGAGATTTTGGCCTTCTCTTTTAAAGATTTCATGCTCTAAAACGTGGACTTTGAGGTAAAGGTCCCCTGGGGGGCCACCAAAAATTCCTGCCTCACCTTCACCGGCAATCTTGATAACCGCACCGTCTTCAATACCTGCGGGAATGCGTATTTTAAGTTTCTTTTTTTTGCGGACCCGCCCTTCACCCTTACAGGCTGGACACGGGTCAGTTATCAAAGTGCCTGCTCCGTGACAGGTCGGGCAGGTGGTGGAAAGCCTGAAAAATCCTTCTGAGTGCACTACATGGCCGCGGCCTTTGCAGGTTGGGCAATATTGCGGTGTGGCTCCAGGGGCAAGACCTGTGCCCTGGCAGGCTGCGCACTCTTCGTAGCGTTCTATCTCAAAGGGGATTTCACGGCTAAAATAAACGTCTTCAAGGCTTACGGTTATTTCGTAGGAAAGATCAGCTCCCCGGCGGGGACGTCTTCTCTGGCGGCTGCCACCACCAAAACGAATCCCGAAAAATTCTTCGAAAATATCAGAAAAGGTGCTGAAGATGTCTTCGACATCCGAGAAGCCTTCGTAGCCACGCTCATGAAGGCCCCGGTGCCCCCTAGCGTCATAAATAGCCCGTTTCTCAGGGTCGGAAAGGACTTCGTAAGCCTCAGATATTTGTTTAAAACGCTCTTCAGCTTCTTTGTCCCCCTGATGGAGGTCAGGGTGGTATTTGCGCGCAAGACGCCTATAAGCCTTTTTTATTTCTTCCTGGCTCGCGTTTCGCGAGACTCCTAAAATTTGGTAGTAATCTTTTTCGTTCACTTTGTCTTTTCTTCAGCTAATTTGGCAAGGTCTAAAAAATCACCCAGGGAAAGTTCTTCGGTTTCTTTTTCTAGTTGTTCGATATTTTCCCAGGTGACTTTGCCAGCGGCAATTTCTCTTAATGCACAGACAATTTCTTTGTTGTCGCACTCAACCAGGGGTTTGGCCCCCTTACGTAATTGCTTAATGCGTTTAATGGCGAGATGAATCAGACGAAAGCGGCTAGGTACCTGCTGCAAACAATCCTCAACGGTAACACGTGCCATAAAGGCCTCCTTATGATACTTCTTCTACAGATTTTACTTCAGGGACTTCTTTTTTGAGAAAACGTTCAATCCCCATTTTCAAAGTGTAGGTTGACATGGGACATCCTTTGCAGGCCCCCTGAAGCTTTAACTTCACAATTCCGTCATCGGTTACTTCTACTAATTCGACATCTCCACCATCAGCCTGTAGCATAGGGCGAATTTTTTGTAAGGCCTTTTCTACTTCTTCACGCATGATTCCCTCCTCTTTCTTTCCCGCGCATTTTAACCACCTAAAAAACGAATGCCAAGGGAGCACTACTTGTTGTCTTTGCTTTCTCTGTGTTATCTAAAGAAAAAACTTTTGGAGGGAATTTATGCAAAGCGATAAGGTGAAAAAGGGGCTTGAGCGTGCCCCTCATCGTTCCCTGCTTAAGGCCTCAGGCTATACCGACGACGAACTTTCACGGCCCTTAGTTGGTGTGGTCAATTCCTTTAACGAAATAATTCCAGGCCATGTCCATTTGCGGCAAATAGTTGACGCTGTTAAAGCAGGGGTGCGCATGGCAGGGGGCACTCCTATGGAATTCGGGGTCATCGGGGTCTGTGATGGTATTGCTATGAATCATGAAGGTATGCGCTATTCTTTGGTCTCCCGTGAGATAATTGCAGACTCCATCGAAATCATGGCGCGCGCCCATGCCTTTGACGCCCTGGTTCTTGTTCCAAATTGCGATAAAATCGTCCCGGCTATGCTCATGGCAGCGCTTCGTCTTGACATCCCTGCTATTCTTGTCTCTGGCGGGCCAATGCTCACCGGTTCTTACAAAGGTCAAAAAGTTAATCTCATCACGGTTTTTGAAGCCATAGGTAAAGTTAAAAGAGGTGAAATGAGCGAAGAGGAACTATGCGAGCTTGAAGACGTGGCCTGTCCTACCTGTGGTTCATGTGCCGGGATGTTTACGGCAAACTCTATGAATTGTCTTTCTGAGGCCCTAGGGCTCGCCCTTCCTGGAAACGGCACCATCCCTGCCGTTAGTTCTGCACGCATTAGACTTGCAAAAAAAGCAGGTCAAAAAGTCATGGAGCTCCTTAAGAAAAAACTTACTCCGCGCAAAATCGCCACCGAGGCCGCTTTTAAAAATGCCATAGCAGTTGACATGGCCTTAGGGTGTTCTACTAACACGGTTTTGCATCTTCCGGCTATTGCCCATGAGGCGGGGCTTGATCTTTCCCTCAAAGTCTTTGATGAAATCTCGCGCAAGACCCCTTGCCTTTGTTCATTGATCCCCGGGGGGCCGCACAGCGTAGCAGAACTAAATGAAGCAGGCGGCATTCCGGCAGTGCTGTCCGAACTTGCCAAGGCCGGGCTTATCAATAAAAAGGTCAAAACTGTAACCGGAAACACCCTTGGCCAGAATTTAAAAGGCGTAAAAGTTTTGAACTACGAAGTCATTAGGCCCATAGACCAGCCGTATCGTCCCGAAGGTGGTATTGCTATTTTGTGGGGAAATCTTGCCCCTGAGGGCTCAGTGGTTAAGGCAAGTGCGGTGGCCCCGGAGATGCTTTACCACGAGGGCCCTGCCCGTGTTTTTGAATCAGAAGAAGACGCCTATGAGGCCATTCTTTCTAAAAAGATCAAAGAAGGCGACGTGGTGGTGATTTGTTATGAAGGCCCTAAAGGCGGCCCAGGAATGAGGGAGATGCTTTCGCCCACCTCTGCTATCATTGGCATGGGGCTTGGGCGTTCGGTTGCGCTTTTAACAGATGGCCGCTTCAGTGGCGGCACCCAGGGGGCCTGTGTGGGGCATATTTCCCCTGAGGCCGCAGAAGGTGGCCCAATCGCCCTGGTAGAAGAAGGAGACTTGATAGAAATAGACATCCCCAATAGGCGTCTTACGCTGAAAGTCTCTGAAGGGGAACTTGAGAAAAGACGTAAAAAACTGAAGCCCAAGAAGAAAAAAGTAAGCGGCGTGCTGGCGCGTTATGCCAAGCTGGTAACCTCAGCAGCCAAAGGCGCTATTCTTTTGGATTAGGGCTTTTGGGGAAATATCAAATGAGACCTTTGCCAAACACGAAGGATCCGTTCCTTTTTTCCGGACTAAAAATGGGAACGGATCCCCATGTAGTTAGCTTAGAACACTGATCTTTGCAAAATAGCAAAGGTCTCAAGGGATCCACCAATCGATCTATGGATTCTTCAGTCGTTTACGCTCCTTCAGAATGAAGACATTAGAATGCCAAGGTTGGTTGCAGAATAACAGTAAAAGGAAGCCCGCGAAGCCGCCGAAGCGATCGCGCGTTTGTGTTTGAAAATTTCATCCATAAATTGTCTCTTAAGGGGCATCGTGTTAAAACTTTAGGCGCAAAAGGAAAGAGGAGTGGCTTATGGGCAAAAAAGTGCGTGTTATTGTCACCGCAGGCTACGGCACCAATTGCGAAAGGGAAACGGCCCATGTGTGCCGCGAAGCAGGGGCCGAAGAAGTCGATATTGTACACTTGAGCTCCCTTACTTACGGCGAAAAACGGATTGACGACTATCATCTTCTTTGTTTGCCTGGTGGTTTTTTAGATGGCGACCACCTCGGGGCTGCCAAAGCCGGGGCTCATCGTTTTCGCTATGCCACGGTTAAAGAAACCGGCGAAAGGATCCTTGACCAGATCCTTAACCTCATTGCCAAGGGTGGCCTTATAATTGGCATTTGTAACGGTTTTCAGCTTCTGGTAAAGCTTGGCCTTCTGCCTGGCTTTGATGGAAACTATGACGAAAGGCTTACGAGCCTTACCTATAACGACTCAGGCCGCTTTGAAGACCGCTGGGTGAAGCTCAAAATAAATGAAAAGGCCCCTTGTGTTTTTACCAAAGGCCTAAAAGAGATGTTCTTGCCCATAAGACATGGCGAAGGCAAATTTGTAACCGCAGATGAAGACGTCCTTGAAAAGCTATTTGCCAAGAACCAGGTGGTATGCCAGTATGCTCATCCCGCAACCGGCGAACCTACCCAGGAATACCCTTATAACCCTAATGGTTCAGTTGAGGCCATTGCGGGGATTTGCGATGAGACTGGCCGCATCTTTGGCCTTATGCCCCATCCTGAGGCTTATAACCACCTGACCAATCATCCCAGGTGGCGCCGTGGTGCCCAAGACCCTTTCGGCACGCTTCTTTTTAAAAACGCTATAAACTTTGTTCGCGAAAACCTACTTTAAATGACGGCTAATCCCCCTGAAGAGCCTTATAAACTGGCCCTGGCTGCCCTTGCGCGGGTAAGGCGCAAGATTATTGCAGGAGTTCTTCTTTTTCTGTTTACCACGGTTGCCTTTTACGTGGTCTCTCCCAGAATTCTTCTTTTTTTGCAGCGCCATTTGAACCAAGAGCTTGCCTTTTTCAATGTCTTTGAGCCCTTTCTTGCCCTGGTAAAAGTAGCCCTTGCCTGTAGTTTTTTGCTTTTTGTCCCGTATCTTCTCTGGCTTGTATGGCTTGTTTTTTGCCAGGTTTTTGGCTTTAGGCGTGCCACAGGGTTCTGGTTTATCCTGGTGGGGCTTATTCTTTTCTATGGCGGGGTAGCTTTTTGCTATTTTATAACCCTGCCTTATGGCATCAAGTTTCTTCTTTCTTTCCAGAAGGAAAATATCGTCCCTACCATTTCGGTGGGGCATTTTGTAAATTTTGTGGGGTTATTTCTCATTTCTTTTGGCACCATCTTTGAGCTTCCCTTGATAATGGTTTTGCTCTCTAAGGCAGGGATTCTTGACCCTTATAAAGCTAGTCGTTTCAGGCGCCATGCTATCTTGATAATTACAATTTTGGCTGCGGTGCTCACCCCCACACCAGATGCCTTTAACATGGCCCTTATGGCGGTGCCCCTTTATCTTCTTTTTGAAGTTGGGCTCATCGCAAGCAAGCTTGTGGTGCGAAAAAGAAAAAGCTAAACCACTAAAAAAACCCCTGCGCGTCTTTCGTCCCCTGCGCCTTCAAACCGGTCATCAACAAGATGCACCCCACCGAAGTACAGGTCTTTCTTGGGCCAAATGTTCACTTTATAAGGGAGTTTTTCAAGCACATCTTTGTTTATGCCAGGCTCTACCTGAAGGATTTCGCCGTCAAAATGAAGCCTTGGGGCTGAGACAGCCTCTTTGGCAGGCAGGTGAAAATAGGAAAGGTTGACGATGGTTTCAAAAATAGCAGAACGAATACGTTTACTCCCCCCGCTTCCCAGGGCAATACCGCGGCCGTTTAAAAAACAGATGCTTGGTGCCATCATGGAGGCTATGCGGATGCCTGGTGGGTCGGCAAAAAATCCCCGGGGGTGTAAGTCATCTTCTCCCATGATGTTATTGAGCACGATGCCGGTTCCAGGGATAACAAAGCCCGAGGCCTCACCAAAGGTCATGGTAAGAGAGGCAAGGTTTCCTTGGCTATCAGCCGTGCTCATGTGGGTGGTGCCCCGGGTGACAAGCGGGCGCGAAAGAAGTTCAAGGGCACGCGTTGGGTCTTCTTTTACGATTTTTTCTCTCAGTTCGTGAACCACTTCCAAGGTCTTGGCAAGGGCGGCAACATGTTCGTAGGCCAAAAATTCACTTTTTTTGTAAAGCTCTTCAAAGACTTTAAGCGAAAGCGCCACCATTGGCCCGCCAAAAGAAGGTGGGGGATTAGTGAGAAGTTGTCCGTTTTTAAACTCGAATGCTAAGGGCTTTCGTTTGATGACTTCGTAAGACTTTAGGTCTTCTTCGGTTAAAAGTCCGCCGCCTTCTTTCATGATAGTTGCTAATTTTTCGGCAGTCTTGCCTTGATAAAGGTCTTCCATGCTTTCAGGAAGATTTTCCAAAAAATCAGCAAGCATGGGATTTTTTAATTTTTTCCCGGCTTGCGGTGGGTTCCCCTTTGGGAAGAAAATTTCTTTTATTTCTTCTGTGGCGGTAAAAATAGGCGTAAGGAGTTTGAAGCAATAGGCCTGGAATTCGTCAACTTCAAAGCCCTCGCGTGCAAATTTAACCGCAGGGGCAACTACTTCCCTAAGGGGCAAGCTGCCTAGCTCTTGCTGCATGGTGACAAGACCTTTTAAGGTGCCAGGCACCGCCACGGAGGCAAGGCCAATGTTAAAGTCCTGTTTTGAGCCAACGAATTCAATGGTTACCGTGTAGAAATCAAGTTTTTCAGGGCGTCTCTTTAACCCTAGGCCAGGGGTGTTGACAAAAAAATCGTAAACATTTTTCTGGCCGTTTTGGGCCTGATAAATCGTGGCAAAGCCTCCGCCGCCCAGGCTGGTTAGCCCTGCTTCGCAAACACCTGAGGCAAAGGCTGCGGCGCAAATGGCGTCAAAGGCATTTCCCCCGGCCAAAAATATTTCTTTGGCTGCTTCAGCAGTGTATTTGTTCCCACAAGCAATAGCGCCTTTCATTTCCAAAACTCCTCTCGCATACTAGCAATGATTTCGGGAAAGTTAGCGCCCCTTTCAAAAAGCGCAAGCATCATGAAAGAAATTGGTTTTCTTTCGAGGATTTTTCCAACCCTTGCAAGATATTCTCGGCTGCCAAGGCTTTGGGCGTAGGGTTCAAGTTCTTTAAGCAGGTTTTCGGCAACCGTGGCAAAATCTTTTCTTTTAAGGCTTATGGGTTCTATCATGGAGCCGCAGATACCGTGTCTTGCCGCCTGCCACTTACCAAAAGAAATGGTTTCATATGGGATGCCAGGGGAGGGTTTCTCATGTAAATATTTGGCAGCCATAGCCTGCATTAGGGCCGCAATGGCGAAAATATCACTAAGTCTTCCTGGAGCATCGCAAATCCTTACTTCAACTGTGCCAAGCGCGGGTTGAAACCTGATGTCCCACCAGAGATCCCGTAGCCCTTCTACGATTTTAAGGCGGGTCAGTAGGTGGATAAGGGACTCGAACTCTTCCCAGGAATAAAAGCTTCGCGGAAGCCCAGCAAGGGGTAACACCTCAAAAAGCTTGGTCCGGTATGAGTGAAATCCTGTGGGGTGCGCTTCGTAAAACGGCGAAGAGGTGCTTAAGGCAAGGAACAGGGGAAGATAAAGACGCAGGACGTGATAAACCCTTAAAGCCGCATTGACATCAGGCATGCCCAGGTGTACGTGAAGCCCCTGGGCAATGAACCTGCGGCCGATGATTTGTAATTCTTCAAAAATGCGAAGATAGCGTTTTTTACCCCATACTTTTTGTTCCAAGGCCCGGGCAAAGGGATGAAGGCTTGCCGCAAGCCAGAAAGTATCTTCTTCCTGGCACATTTTTTCTAGCTCATGAAGGCTTTGGGTTATGAATGCTTCGGCTTCTGAAAGCGTTTCACAAACCGGTGTTACCAATTCTACCATCGATTGGTAGGCCTCAGGTTTAAGGTAAGGCCTAAGCCACTTAGGGGCCCTGCTAATCAGTAACGGTCCTTTAGGGGTTAGGTTAAAAGTTTTGCGCGAGATAATTTCCAGTTCTAATTCAATGCCAAGAGTAAGGGGACGCGAAATTTTAAAAGGAATTTTCTTGCTAATGCTTGCACTCCTTTAAGCGATTCAAAGCAAGGATGGCCACTTTTGCCAAAAATTTGGCCCCAATAGGGAGCACCCTTTCGTCAAAATCAAACTTGGGGCTATGGGCAGGGATGTGTTCTAAGCCCTTTTTGGCGGCACCAAAACGCACAAAACACCCGGGAACTTTCTGGAGATAGAAAGAAAAATCCTCTCCCCCAAGGCTTGGGTGGGGCTGTTTAAGAAGGCCTTCTTCTCCCACCACGGATCTTGCGGCTTCACGGGCTATTTCTGTTTCTTTCGGAGTGTTTATCACCGGTGGGTAGCCTTCCTTTACAGTTAGGTCGATTTTGGCCCGGTGAAGGTCTCCCACGCCTTTGGTAATGCGTTTTAAGCCGTCTATAATGCGCTTTCGCGTTTCTTTGTGGGTTGAGCGAATGGTGCCTTCAAGATAAGCGGTCTCAGCGATGACGTTGTGAGCATCACCCCCCTGGAACTTTCCAACTGTCACAACGCAAGGGTAGGCGGGATTAACTTCGCGCGAAACGATAGTCTGGATGCTCATAACCAGCAACGAACCTACCACAACCGCGTCGATGGCCTCATGGGGCCAGGCAGCGTGACCTCCTTTGCCCTTAATTCTTATCATGAAAGTGTCGGTATGGGCACAGATCAAGCCTTTATTAACGGAGATCTCTCCTACCTGGAAATGCCGGTCAATATGGCCACCAAATATGGCAGAGACCCCGCGAAGGGTGCCTTCTTTAATCATGGCAAGGGCCCCTGCACCCTTTTCCTCTGCAGGCTGAAAGATAAAGCGTACCTTTCCAGGGAGCTTTTCTTCTTTTAACAAAGCACAGGCCCCAAGGAGCATGGCCACGTGCCCGTCATGACCACAGGCATGCATAACACCAGGGCGTTTAGAGGCAAAAGGTAGCCCGGTTTCTTCCTGGAGGGGAAGGGCGTCCATGTCAGCACGTAGCGCCACACAAAGATCCCCTTCGCCTAGTTCTGCGACAATGCCTGTTTTGGCTACCCCAGCTTTGTAAGAAATGCCAAGTTTTTCAAGGATTTCTGCGATAAGCGCCGCGGTTTTTACCTCTTCGTAGGCAAGCTCAGGCCACTCATGGATCCTGCGCCTGATACTTACCAGCCAATCAAAAAATTCTTCGCTATTTCCTTCGATTTTCATGTTTTTTTGAAGATAGACTACTTCCCTTTTTCTGAAAAGACCTTACCTTTGTCCCATGTGTTCTTTTTCTATGCAAAAGATATGCAAAGCTGTTATATTTCTTGGGGAGGGGCAAAATGAGAAAGGTGCTAATTGTAGAAGATGACAGCGGCGTTCGTGAATTATTAACGGAATTTTTTGATATGCTTGGGTTTGATGCGTATCCTGCAGAAACTATTTCAAAAGCCCTTGAAACTATCAAAGATAAAGGCCCTTTTGCTTTATATGTCCTTGATATTCGTTTGCCTGAAGCAGATGGCCTTGAACTTGCACAACACATTCGCAAAAGATATCAAGAGCCCATTATCTTTTTAACAGGGCTGATTAATGCTGAAACCGAAGTCTATGCTCAAAAAGTTCCTAATTCCCGCTACCTTCGCAAACCTGTTACCCTTGAAACCATTAAAAAAGTTTTAAAAGAGTTGGGAGTTTATCAATGCCAAACCTGAAGCGCACTTTTTTGCTTTGTTTTCTTTTCCTCTTAATTTCCCATTTTAGCCAGGCCGAAGATTTTCAAACTCTCAAACAAAAACTCATTGCGGAAGGATTCCCTGAGACTTACGTTAACGAAATCTTTTCACGAAAAGAAGTAAAGTTTTTGCCCCAGATAATGCCCAAAAAGCTATTGCATGACGAATACAAACTTAATTACGCTAAGTTTTTGGAACCTGAACGCGTGGCTCGGGCCAGAAAGTTTTTAAAAGAGCACAAAGAGCTTTTTGAAAAACTTGAAAAAGAATTCGGAGTCCCCAAACAAGTGTTGGTGGCAGTTTTTTTAGTGGAGACAGACCTTGGTCGCTACACCGGTAAGTATCGCACCTTTAACGTGCTGGCCAGCATGGCCTTAGCTTCCGACTGGGAAAAGGTCAGAAAATATCTCCCTGAAGGCTTAAGCCCTGCGGAGGAAGCAAGGCTTAAGGCCTTTATGGAGCGCAGGTCTCGCTGGGCTTTTCGTGAACTTTGCGCGCTTCTTCGTTATTCATCTTCAAACGGGCTTGACCCCCTTGCCATAAAAGGCTCAGTTTTCGGAGCCTTTGGCCTTCCCCAGTTTGTACCCTCAAGCGTTTTGCATTACGGCTACGACCTTAACAGAGACGGAAAAATTGATCTTTTCACCCTGGAAGACGCGCTTGCTTCCATGGCAAACTACCTTGCGCGCCATGGCTGGAAAAATGCCAAAAGTAGGGAAGATAAGCTCAAAGTCATCATGACTTATAACAAGAGCAAGCCATACGCTGAAACAGTGCTTAAGCTTGCCTCACAGTTAGAAGATGCCGCCTAGTAAGGAAGAGCTTACCAAAAGGATTAAAACGTTTTCAAAAGAGCTTGCCCAAGAAGGCCTTGATGCGGCGTTTATCATTTATCCCTTAAACATCTTTTACTTTTCCGGTGTTTTTGTTTCGGGGCATTTGTTAATTACCGCTCAGGGAGAAGCGGTCTTATTTGTCTATCGCACCATGGGGCGAGAAGAAAAAAGCCCACTTTGCCCTATGGAGCCTCTAAAATCCCTTAAAAAACTTCCCGCAATACTTGAAGAATTTGGCGTGTGCAGCCTTGGGCTTGAAGAGGACCGTCTGCCTAAAAAATTGTATAACCGCTACGAAAGCCTGTTTAAGGGCACACTTTTAAGGGACGTTGGCGAAATTATAAAAAGGGTGCGCGCTGTCAAAAGTGCCTATGAGGTTTCCTGCCAAAAAGCTGCTTCAAAAATGCTTGCAGAAGCCCTTGACGCCTTTTTGCCCAAGCTTAAACCAGGGTTAACAGAGCTTGAAGCAGCGGGTCTCCTTGAGCTTGAGCTTCGCAAAAGGGGGCATCCTGCCCATCTTCGGGTTTATGGTTTTGGCCAGGAAATGGCTTACGGCCACCTGCTTTCTGGCAAAAGTGCTTTTTATCCTTCTTTTGTTACCACGGGCCAAGGAGGGAAGGGCGTTTTCGGGTACCCTCAGGGTCCTTCTCCTAAAAAGATTGCGCTTAACGAGCCCATTCTCATTGACTATGCAGGCTGGTGTGAAGCCTATCTCGTTGATCAGACAAGACTTTTTTACTTTGGGAATCTTCCTAAGGAAGCCTTTGAAATTTATGAAAAAGTCAAATTTCTTCTGGATGAGCTTGAAAAGTGTTTAAGGCCAGGGGTTCTGGTCAAGAATGTTTATAAAAGAGCTCATGCCTCGGCAGAAGAGCTTGGTATTTCTGATTATTTTATGGCTCATGGTCCAGAGAGAGTTCCCTTTGTAGGGCACGGGGTGGGGCTTGAGATTGACGAATGGCCGCCTGTGGCAAACCTTGAAATTGCCCTTCAAGAAAACATGGTCATCGCCTTAGAACCAAAATGTCATGTGCCAGATTTAGGGGTTATTGGTCTTGAAGACACCTACCTCATCACTTCAAATGGCCCCAAAAGGCTAACAAATTATCCTAGAAAATTTGTAGGGTTAAGTTAGGCGTTAAATTTTTGTTATAGTTTTGTTTTTCTTGCAATTTTTAGTTGACCTAAGCTTATTTTTACCCTAAGAAACAAGAAAGGCTTTGGCAGCCAACATTTTGAATAAACATTAAAGAAGGAGGGCTTTATGAATAAGGCCGAATTGGTAAATCGCATGGCAGAAATTGCTAATCTTCCCAAAACTACTGCTGAAAAGGCTCTTAATGCTTTCATGGAAGCAGTAACCGAAAGCCTTAAAAATGGAGAAAAAGTAACCCTGGTAGGCTTTGGCACCTTCATGGTTGTTGAGCGTGCCGAAAGAATGGGAAGAAACCCCCGCACTGGTGAACAGATCAAAATTCCTGCCCGCAAAGTTGTTAAATTTAAGCCCGGCAGCAAATTAGAAGAAGCGGTAGAATAAAAAAAGAGGGGCATTTGCCCCTCTTTTAATCTTTTTGCATAGGAACTCCTGCCAGGCTAAAAATCTTTTTGGCCATCTCTAGGAGAAATACTCTTTGTTGGGCAGTGGCAGGGGCAATACATTCACAACGCAGACTAGCAAAGTTCCTCACTAAAAACTCAAAGCTTATAAAGTCTTCTCCTAGTTCTACGGCAAAATAATGAGGTGCACATTCTCGGTGTTTTTTCTGGATAGGTGCCAAGAATTCTTCAGGAATTTCTATCCAGTAAAGCCCGCCAATAGGTGAGACCTTAGCAAAGTTATCAAGTACTTCTTTTAGTTTGGCTACTTCTTCGCGACTTAGTTTGTCAACAGTAAAATGCTGCATATCTTTCTCCTACTTTTTATGAGGATTTCGATGGGGACTAGTTCTTTTTGCGGGAAATATCTCCAGTTCTAAGACTTTCTGTTTGTTATTTCTTTTAATTACTAACTTGATTTTGTCTCCCGGGTTTTTGGTACTAAGGATGATTTTTAAGTCAGCCAAATTTTTAATGGGTTTTCCATCGGCCTGAATAATAATGTCTTTTTCTTTAAGGCCACCTTTTTCAGCAGGGGTCCCAGGAAATACCTTTCGTACTTTAAGTCCTTCTTTGGTTTCTTCCACAAGTACTCCTAGCTTTGCTTCAAAAGGTGGCTTAACAGGCTGGGGGAAAAGTACGTAATCTCCCATGCCAGGGGCGAGATATTCGTCTGGACCCATAAGCACAATAGCATAGTCAGAAATACCACGCCTTGCGATACGAGAAGGAATGCCGTAACCATAAACTACGTGGCCCCTTCCTACGATAACGACCATCTGGCGGTCTGGATGGAGCTTTAAGTAGGAAACAATGCTTGAGGCCATGGTTTCGTCCCAGACAAGCTGGGCCTCAAAAAAGCTATCAAAGTCTTTGATTTCGTTTTGTTGGTTTTGGTGGCTTTCAAAAACAAAGCGCAAGAATTCACGATAAGCAAGGTTTGAGCGATCTATTTCTGGAATCAAGGCTTTTTCTTTGGGAGAAAGAGATTCTAATCCTCCTTTGGCAATCTTGTTTGTAATTTCGGCACGCATGTTAAGGGCCACTAGTGGTATTCGGTGTTCACGGGCATAGTCGATAATGGGCTTATAGAGTTTCCAATTAAAACCCCAGCGCTTAAAATATTCCGTTCCGCGCAAAAATTCTTCTTCGTCAATCTTGCCGGATATGTAATCATCAAGCCATTTTTGAAAGGGGCGCTGAAACATTTCAAGCCCGATGGCAATCTTGTGGCCGTTTTCATTAAGCCATTTAATGATTTCTAGTTGAGCCAGGTGTTCTTCGTAGCGATCGTGTCTTTCCCCAAGGAAAATCACTTTATTTAGTGAGACAGCCCTTGCTACTGTCTCGAGGGAATAAAGATCATTCAAAGAGATGCCACGCACATCGTGAGAGAGCTTCACTCTGATTCCCCTTTCAAATTTTGGTTCAATTTTTTGAATTATCTTCCCTTTACTAGCACAGATTCCCTGATAACGACCAAGATGTTCGAGTTTGGGCAAAACAGCTTTTATTTCTTGGCTTGAGTTTGTTTTAACTAACCCCATAACCTTTTTGGGTTTTAAGGGGTTTTCCCGGGTCATTAGACAAAAATTTCCTGACCCCTTAGGAAACAAATTTTTTATTTTAGACGGGACTTTGCCAAGATAGAGAATGTTTTGGGAAACTTCTTCTGGAGAAATGAGCCTTTTTTCAAGACGATAGCCCCTTTTCTCAAAAAACGAGACAAGGGGCTCATAAAGGGACTTTTTTTCTTCAGATGCAAGGCTAAGATATCCCTCCTGGCCCAAAAGTCTTGCTATGACAGGGGGAAATTCTTTTTCATGAAGGTGTCTTGCAAGGTCGTAGTCTTCGTCAAGGATAGCGAATTGGGGCTTACCTTTGATTTCAACGTCGACACGGGTGCGCGGCCCCGAGAGATGGACCATTATCTTTTTCTCTTCTCTGTCAGAGACAACTTTTACGGGAAGTCTTAATTCGTAGTAAGGAAGCTCCTGTGTTAAAGAAAGCCCCACCAGATATGTGTCTTTCTTCAAGGGGATGGTTCTTTCGGAAATAAGATTTATGCGAGGAAGGCCAGCCCTTTTAAGCCACTGTTTAAAAAAAGAATCAAGGTTGGTGTTGCTTTCTTTTTCAAAGGCATCTTTCAGGTCATCCCAGGAGGCGTATGAAAATAAATTTTTGGCGTAAAATTGCTTTAAAGAATCGAAAAAATCATCATCACCCAGGCGCTTGCGCAGCATGTGGAAGAAAAGGGCACCTTTGCCATAACCGATAGCTTGTGAGGCGCGGTCATAACGCCCCCTAAAATCTTTCAGGGGAAAGTCTTTTTCAGGGGTAACATAGCTTTCGTAATTAACAAGTAACCTGTGGCGATAAAGCGCTCCTTCGCCTTTTTTGGCGGCAATACGGTGGTCCGCAAGGTAAGTTACTAATCCTTCGCACCAGTTTCCTTGTTCCCAGTCCACGTAAACGCCATTTCCAAACCAATTGTGCAGGATCTCATGCATTAAAGAAATCTCGCGGATAAAGGGAAGCCCAAGAAGCCTTCCGCCAATAAGGGTAAAAGTAGGGTAGGCGTAGCCTGTTTGATAATAGTTTTCCACCACTGCAAAACGCTGGTAAGGATACGGGCCAAGCAGTTTTTGGTATTCCTTGATTACCTCTTGTGATTTTTTTAGGTAAGCTTGAGCAAGCTTTTCGTCTTTTTTGAGGAGATAAACGGCATAAGTTATGTTGCCGCTTTTTTCTTCGTAAAGGTGAAAAGGTGCCGCCACCAAGGGAGGGGCCTCCTGGGGATGCTCAAAGATAAAATGATAGTATGCTTCTTTTTTGTGTTTAACTCTTATTTGGTCTGCAGGGGCTATGGCCTTAAAATTTTTAGGCAAAAATACATGCAGATCATAATAAGCAAGGCCCTCTACCGAAGGGAACCAGTTCCCGGTGAGCAATATGGCCTTGGGAGAAATTATATTGGGAAGACTTACAAATCTTGCCGAAAAAGAAATTTCTAAAATCTGCTTGGCTTTGGTGCTAAATACCCGGAAGTGGCCATTTTCAAGCGCTGGTTTAATAGTCTTCCCCGAAAGGCTTATCTTTTTTACGTTTAGTCCGGAAACATTTATCAAAGTAGCTTTTTGTGAAGGAAGCGCTATAACAGCTTTTCCCGTAATTTCCCCGGCTTTTATGTTAAAACTTGCCTTAACTTTCACACGGGCTAGGTCCTTTAGGCCTTCTTTTTCTTGAGAGGCGTATAAAGGAAAACTTGAGAGAGAGATTAACAAAATAAGCAATAAAGTTTTGCCTGCGATGTTTTTAAGCATTTTTTCTCCTTTGTCCAAGAGAAATTTCAAGGTGGTCTTAACTTTGCTTAGAGAATGTAGTCGTCAAATCTATTTTGCTCAACAAGACCATGTTATTTTTGAAAGACAATTCACAGGAATTAAGCAAAATGGAAGTTAAAAAGCTCATTGTCTGTGCGCATCGAGAGGCCATAGGAAGGCTTGGGGGTTTTGCTGAGAAAAGGGCCTGCTGGCTTGCCGCTTACAAAGAAAGGCTCCCTGAGCCTGCCTATTTAGTAAAGCCCGAATTCTATCTCTTTTTACAGTTTGACGATGCCCGCAGTGAAAGAGATGCGCTAAACTTTGGCCTTACGGTATTTGACGAACTTATGGCTGAGCTTGCCGCTGAGACCCTGCTTGAGGCTCTAAACAAAGGGTGCACTGAGTTTATCTTCTCCTGTGATGCAGGTGTTAGCAGGTCTGCTGGAATGGCCAAGGCCTTTGAGAGGTTTCTTGACCTCCATAAAATCCCCTACCACGTAGAGGTCGCAAGACCTACCATGCCCAACCCCTTGGTGGAAAACCGCCTCTGGCAAGCCCTAAAGGCCCTGTATTCTAAAAAAACGAATTAAAGACCTTCCTTGACTTTGCAACTTAGGATTCTTACCAAAGTGATGTCAGTTCAGGTGCAGGGGGAAAAGATGCACGGGAAAAAGATAGGTTTTCTTGAGGCCTTTTCCATTGGTGTAGGCGGCATGATTGGTGGTGGCATATTTGCGGTCTTGGGCTTAACCGTGCTTTTGGCCAAAGGGGCCGCTCCTATTGCCTTTTTGCTCGCTGGACTTATCGCCCTTATTACTGCTTATTCTTATGCCAAATTGTCGGTGCGCTTCCCCAGTGAAGGAGGCACCATAGAATTTGTAGTACGAGCCTTTGGGCCGGGGCTTTTTTCCGCCTGGCTAAACACCCTTCTTCTGGCTAGCTATATCATTATGCTTTCCCTTTACTCTTACGCTTTTGGTAGCTACGGGGCGGTGCTTTTGGCCGGGGTGGAAAATCCCGTGCTTAAAAAAATACTCACCGCAGGCGTAATCATATTTTTTACCGGGCTTAATCTTTTAGGGGCTTATATCGTAGGTAAGGCCGAAGATCTCATGGTGGCCTTTAAGGTCTTTATTCTTTTATTTTTTGCCGCCCTGGGGTTTATGACCATTGATCCTTCAAGGCTTTCCCCAGCCACTTATCCGTCTTTTTTCCACATTTTTACCGGTGGGCTTATTATCTTTTTGGCTTATGAAGGCTTTGAACTCATTGCCAATACGGCTCAAGATGTCTATGACCCGGAAAAGGTCTTGCCCAAGGCCTTTTACGCAGCGGTTACCTTTGTGATTTTTGTCTACGTCCTGGTGGCATTAGTAGCCGTGGGAAACCTCGACCCTGAAGAAGTCGTCAAGGCCAAGGATTATGTCCTGGCAGAGGCAGCCAAACCCTTTCTTGGCAAGCTCGGCTTTGTGTTGATAGGGATTGCAGCCCTTGTTTCCACAGCCTCGGCCATTAATGCTACTCTTTACGGCACCGCGCGTATTAGCTACTTGGTTGCAAAATATGGTGAGCTTCCCCGTGTCTTTGCCAAAAAGATCTGGAAAGGGGCTTATGAAGGGCTTTTGATACTTGCCGCGTTGACGCTGATTGCGGCCCTTTCCTTTGACCTTGAAAACATCTCTGTGGCGGGAAGCCTTGGGTTTTTGCTGGTTTTTGCCGCGGTTAACGTGGCTAACTTTCGCCTGGCCCACCAAACCAGGGCCAATCGTTTTTTGGCGGCCCTAGGAGCCTTTAGTTGTTTAGTTTCTGCTGCTGTCTTGGTTTGGCACAATTTAAAGACCAATCCCCAGTCCCTGTATTCTTCTGCCTGGGTTGTAGGGGGAACTTGTGTCTTTGAACTTTTTTACAGATTGATAACCAAAAGGCGGCTTTCAAGCTTTTTAGATTGGCGCCTACGAGAAAAGGAAGAATTTTTAGACCAGTTTGAAAGGCATTTGGCCAGGATAACTCAGGCTATTTTGCGGGAATTTCGTGAAGCAGAGGTATTTTTGATGGACGAACTTGCGGAGGGTCGGCGAGAGGTTGCAAGCAAACTACATCTGAGTGTGGTTGTCCCCGAAGCGCCTCCGAAACATTTGCAGCCAAAAAGTGAAGAAAAGATACGTAAGCAATCAGGGATTTCCCCTCATCATCCGGTAAAAATTTCTTTTGTTGCCAAGGAGGAAGCCAAGAAGTATCTTGAGCGCCGTCCGCATAAGAAAATAGCTTAATTATTGCGAGATAATAATGCAGTGGCGCCGTATAAATCGCCGTATAACCAAACACCCTGCCAGGGCAATTATTTATTCCTTTGCTTTGGCCGATATAATAGGGGCTCTCTTTTTGTGGCTTCCTTTTAGCCACGTAAAAGGCCTTTCTTTTATTGATGCGCTTTTTACTTCTACCTCCGCTATTTGCGTTACCGGGTTAACAGTAGTTAACACAGCCTTTGAGTTCACCCGTTTTGGTCAGCTGGTGATCTTAGTACTCATGCAACTAGGCGGCTTAGGCGTAATGACCTTTTCCATGTTTTTTGCCTTGGGGCTTGGCAGGTCGCTTAGTTTTTCAAGCAGACTTTCCCTTCAGGAAAGTTTTTTGCCGCATTTGGTTACTGAGCCGCGTAGGTTAATTGCCACCATCTTTATTTATACTTTTTTGGCAGAATTTTTAGTAGCACTGGGGCTTTTTGTTAGTTTGTTCTTTCATGGTTATGGCCTTTTTCAGGCCCTTTTTCACAGTGTCTTTCATGCCGTTTCTGCCTTTTGTAATGCTGGCTTTTCTACCTTCCCAGATGGCTTAGAAGACTTTAAGACGTCTTTTGGGGTTCCATTTTTGGTAATGTTAGGAATTTTTCTTGGCAATGTCGGTTTTCCAATTGTCTATGAAATTTGGCTTAACTTTAGAGAAAAGCGCAAGCGTCTTTCTCTTCATTTCAAAATAACCTTAGGCACCCATTTGTGTTTTATTTTGCTTGGGGCTTTGGCCTTTTTATGGTTCGAAAGAAATGGTGTTATGTCGGGCCTCCCCTGGCCTTACAAAATCCTTGCTGCTTTTTTTCATAGTGTGAGTGCACGGACCGCAGGCTTTAACACCCTTGAAATTGCCCAATTTTCAGAACACAGCATTTATGTGTTTCTCGTTTTAATGTTTGTAGGGGCATGTCCTGGTTCTACAGGAGGTGGTATAAAAACCACTACATTTGCTATTTTATGGCATACCGTAATAAGCCGTTTAAAGGGTTTTCCCCAAACGGTAGCCTTTAAACGGACGATACCCATCGAACAGGTTGGCAAAGCTATAACCCTTGTTTTTATTTCGCTAATAGCGGTCATGACCTTTCATTTTTTGCTGACTTTAAGTGAGCCCAATTTTCCCTTTTATCTTGCCAAACATGAGTTTTTGGCTTCTCTTTTCGAAGTAGTTTCTGCTTTGGGCACTGTAGGATTAACCACCGGGGTCACTCCCCATCTTACTTTTTGGGGAAAGGTTTGTATCATTTTAGCCATGTTTGTGGGAAGGGTAGGGCTTCTTTCGCTGGTGTCTTTTCTTTCAGAAGCAGGGAAAGAACCGCGTCCCTATCGTTATGCTAAAGAAAGGGTTATGGTGGGCTAGAGATGAAAAAAAGAAAGTTTATCGTAATTGGGCTTGGAAAATTTGGGTTTTATTTGGCCAAGACTCTTGCTGCAGAAGGCTTAGAAGTACTTTGTATTGATAGAAACGAAAAACTTGTAGAAGATATCAGCCCTGATGTTTCAGAGGCCATTGTGGCAGATGCCACCAGAAAAGAAGTATTAAAAGGCATTGGAGTTGATGAGGCCGAGATGGTGGTTGTGGCCACAGGGAATCTTTCTGCCAGTGTTTTAATCGTGCTTTACCTTAAAGAACTTGGGGCCAAAGCCATTATGGCCAAAGCCAACGATGAAGACCATGCCCGTATCCTTGAGCTTCTGGGGGCAAATAGAGTTGTTATTCCAGAGCTTGATGCAGCTCTCAAAGAAGCAAGAAACCTGATCAATCCTAATATGCTTGATTTCTTACCCCTTTTGCCGGACTTTCTTATCGCCCGCCTTGAACCACCAGCTGATTTCATTGGAAAAACTATAAGACAGCTTGATCTTCGCAAGCGCTATCATGTCTATATATTGGCCATTAAAAATAAACACACCGATAAATTTATTCTCCTTCCACCTGCGGAACACGTAATCGATAAGGACGAAGAGCTCTTTGTTCTTGGAAAGAAAGAATACGTAGAAAAATTACTGGAAAGCGAATAATTAAGCTAATGAGCGCCAATATGACTGGTGTACGGCGAGCACGTGTGCCAGCACTTCCGGTTCTTTGTTGGTTTCTTCCATTTCCTCGAGTTTGTCAGAGGGAATCGCAGTCTGGCCTATCAGTTCATGAAGAACTGTAGTCACGCTGTCGGCAAGTCCCTGCAAACTGTAGCCACCTTCAAGGGTCAAAAGAATTTTTCCCTGGCAAAATTCATCTGCAAGTTGTTTTAGAAGCCGCGTGATATAGCCAATTCCTATTGGTGTGACAAGCATCCCTCCCAGTGGGTCGCCGAAATAGATGTCAAAACCAGCGGAAACAAGGATGATTTCTGGCTTAAATTCCCTGGCAATAGGAACAAGTATCTTGCGGTAAACGGTAGCGTACTCAATATCACCACAGCCTGCGGGAAGAGGCACATTTACCGTATAGCCTTTGCCTTCTCCTTCACCCACTTCTTCAACCCGCCCGGTACCTGGATAATAGGGGTACTGGTGGGTTGAGAAAAACAGAACCTCTTTGGACTGGTAGAAAGACTTTTGAGTACCATTTCCGTGGTGAAGATCCCAGTCTACAATAAGAATGCGCTTAAGCCCTAGCTTTTTCAGAGCATAATGAGCCGCAAGGGCCACGTTATTGAAAAGGCAAAAACCCATGGCGCGGTCGTACTCAGCATGGTGTCCAGGGGGTCTTACCAGGGCAAAAACACTCTTGACCTGGCCCTGAGCCAGGGCGTCAAGCCCCACAAACTGGGCCCCAACAGCGTTTGCCGCGGCCAGATATGATTCAGGACTGGTGGCTGTGTCAGCGTCAAGTTGTACGTGACTTTGCCCTAAGGTTTGTTGTACTGTTTTTACGTACTCTGGTGAGTGATTCCAGCAAAGCTCTTCAAAGGTGGCTTCGCGTGGTTTAAGCACCTGTAAAAAATTGCGAAGCCCTGATTCTTCTATGGCTTGATAAATTTTTTCCAGACGTTCTGGGCGTTCAGGATGATATTCTCCAGGGTTATGCTTGAGAAATATTTCGTCTTTTATGATGGCAACGTTCACAGCGCCCTCCTTAACCTAGATAGTTTTTAGCAAATGTCGTTCTATAAACTTTACTACATCTTCTAGGCATATTTCTTCTGACTCAAAAACCTTATTTCCAATATGTTTGTGATCAGGAAAAGTTTTTATATGAAAATGATGAGGAGAATTATCCCATCTTACAATGAGGTTTCCTTCTTTATCTTGCCAATGGAAAGAATACTTTCTTTTGCTATTTAAAAAAATATATTCTCGAATATGTAGAACCGAACCGTCTATAAATTCAATTTTAGCTACTAATCCTTTAGCTCTTCCAAATTTTTTATAGTCTTTTATTTCATACTTTTTTATGATATTTTTAAAATCGTTAACTATTTTGTAGAACACTTTTTAACTCTTCAAGTTTTTGTTTCCAATAGTTATATCCTTCAATAGCAAATTCCCAAGCCATTAAATCATCATATGCTGTAAAATTTTCTTCAGAGCTTTCGTATTCTTTTTTGAATTCTTCAAAGCTTTTTTGATATTTTTTTTGAAAATACTGCATTTCTTCTTCAAACTTTGATATACGATATAAAATTTCCGTAAAAAGATAGTCTTTAACAATTTCCTCTAAACTTCCGATGTTTAATTCTGCAAGAAGTGGTTTTAGTTTCTCTTCTATAGAAGAAAGATGCATAGCGCCCTCCTTTAAGGAGAAAGGAGCCCTGGAAAAAGTTCTCCCAGCCCCCTTGCCATATATTCAACGGAAATTACCGCAAGAATCAAGCCCATAATGCGCACGAATAAATTAGTTCCAGTTTGCCCTAGCATTTTGGCAATGCGAGCCGCATTGGAAAACATTAAAAAGCTTATTAAAGCTACGGTAAAAATAGCAATAATTACTTTGAAGCGGAGGATAAAATTAGCTTCTCCGGCGGTAAAGACCAAAATAGTGGTTATCGCACCAGGACCTGCCAAAATAGGAACACCTAGAGGGACAATAGCGACATCTTCTTTTTGGCGGCTTTCTTCTTCCTCCTCGGGAAGACTTTTAGTGGCTCTTGGTTGTGCCTGAATCATCTGAAGGGCAATCAAAAGAAGAATAAGCCCTCCTGCTACCCTGAAAGAAGCAACCGAAATATCAAAATAAAGCAGAAGACGATCTCCTAGGAGAGAAAAAGCTGTCAACACCAGAGCCGCTACCACGGAAGCCTTAAGCGCAACTTTTTTCTTGCGCTCCGGGGGAAGTTTTTCAGTCAGCCCCAAAAAAAGCGGGATGCACCCGATAGGATCTACAATGATGAAAAGAGGGACAAAAATATGTAAAAATCCCTTTAAAATTTCCATTTAAGATGGTTTTTCTCTTTCGCCTCGCAAATAAAAAAATCCGCCTACCAGCCCGCCGAGTAAGGAAACCCCATAAGTTAAAAAGCCAAGGGCAATGCCTACTTCGGTAGGATACCCTAAAAGTTTCAAAAAGTAAGCTAGGGTTCCTTCCCTAATACCCAAGCCCCCTAAGCTTAAGGGAAGGCTCGCAAGGATTCCCATTAAAGGAATTATCAGGAAAAACTTGGCCAACGGGACTTCGATGTTAAGGCTCCTCCCAAGCAAATAGAGGTGGATATTGTAAAGAACCTGGACAGCAAGCCCAAGGCCTACCAAAACAAAAAAAGTGGGCAACCGTGTTACAGAAGTTGCGGTGGTAAGGAAATAACTTGCCCACTTTTTGCGAAAAAAGCCGGCAAAGAGCGCCGCAAAAGTCCCGAAAAAAAGGGCTGAAGCGCTAAACCAAAGCAAAATGTGCCTTGGTTTTTCGGGCAAAAAATCGCCCTCCAAGGGGACAAAAACTGTGAGCAGGATTAGGGCCCCCATGAGGCCAAAAATCCGGTCGTAAAACACGCTAAAACTTGCTACGGTTTTACTGGCCCCTTCTTTTACCAGGTAGAAGACCCTGATTACGTCTCCGCCCAAAACCCCTGGCAAGAAAGCGTTAAAAAACATGCCGATAAAGTAAATTTTTCCGAAAAAGAGAAAATTTTTGCGATATCCCAGGGCTTCGGTAATTTTTTGCCAGCGGTACGCACTAACTATCTGGAACACAAAAAAAACCAGGATGGAAAAGCAAAGCCATTCAGGGAGGACTTTTTTAAAAGTGGTGACAAGGGCGTTAAAATCTGTTTGCCGAAAGAGATAGTAAAGAAGTCCTGCACTTACCGTTAACTTAAAAAAAAATGACAGATATTTTTTCACTTAATAACCTCACGGACGCTGTAAATCCTTTTGCCAGATGATTCGTAATAGGTTCGCATGACAAGCTCTGCCAAAAGACCCGTACCCACTAGATTAATTCCCGTCACAATGAGAAGTACTCCCAAGATCAAAAGGGGCCTTTGGCCGATGTCCTGGCCGTAAAAAAACTTGAGGATTGTCAGATAAAGTTCGATGCCAAAGCCTGCCAGAAAAAGAAGGCCGCCTGTTAAACCAAACATATGCAAAGGTTTGGTAGCAAACTTCCTGAAAAAAATCATAAGAAAAAGATCAAGCAGTACCCGATAAGTCCGTGAAATGCCGTATTTGCTCTTGCCAAACTTTCGGGGATGGTGGGTTACTTCGATTTCAGTGATGCGTGCCCCAGAGAAGCTTACCAGCACGGGAATAAACCTGTGAAGCTCTCCGTAAATGGTAACCCCCTTAATCACTTCAGCGCGGTAGGCTTTAAGGGAGCAACCATAGTCGTGGAGTTTTACCCGGGTTAAGCGGGATATAAGCGCATTTGCCATCATGGACGGCAACTTTCGCGAAAGAAAGGGGTCTTTCCGGTCTTTGCGCCAACCCGAGACAACATCGTAGCCTTCTTCTATTTTGGCCAAAAGTTTGGGGATATCTCGGGGGTCATTCTGTAAGTCCCCATCCATGGTAACGATTACTTCGCCCTGGGCGTGATCAATGCCTGCGGTAAAAGCCGCACTCTGTCCAAAGTTTTTGCGCAAGGCAATTATCTTGAGCCAGGGATAGCGGGGTTTTAGTTCCTTTAAAATGCTAAGGGTTTTGTCCTGTGAGCCGTCGTCCACAATTATCACTTCAAATGTTTTACCAATCCCCTTTAGGGCGTTATCCAGGCTTTCTAGCAGGGGCTTGATATTTTTTTCCTCATTATAGACGGGAATAACTACCGAGAGGTACGGTTTTTGTGACATTTTTGTTTCACCTTTTCTATTTCTGTGATGATGCGTTCAAGGACTTCGTCTGGGCTAAGATAGGAACTATCTATCTCGATAGCGTCTCCGGGTTTAATCAAAGGGGCCACTTTGCGCATGCTATCTCTTTCATCGCGCCTTTTGATGTCTTCCAGGACTTTTTCATAAGAAACCGGCAATCCTTTGGCTTTCTGTTGTTCATAGCGCCGTTTAGCTCGGGTTTCAGGGCTTGCGGTGAGGAAAAACTTCACCTGGGCGTCCGGGAAGACTTCGCTTCCCATGTCCCTTCCTTCGGCCACAATAGCGCCGTGACGGCCTATCTCGCGCTGTCTTTCCTGAAGGGCCTTTCGCACCTCGGCAATGCTTGCCACTCTTGAGGAAAGTTCGTCTATTTCAGGGGTGCGAATGGCCTCACTTACATCTTCCCCTTCAAGGAAGACCTTTACGCCATCTTCCGCCGGGTGAAGCTCAAAGGAAAGGGTTTTAGCAAGTAAGGATATGGCTTTTTCATCCTCAAAAGAAAGGCCTTTTCGCCTGGCTGCAAGGGCTACCACGCGATACATGGCCCCGGTGTCGAGATAAAGGTAGCCAAGTTTTTTAGCAAGACGCTTGGCAATGGTGCTTTTGCCAGCTCCTGCCGGGCCATCAATGGTGATGATAAGCCCTTTAGGCTCCACTCAAAACCTCCTTTAGCCTTGCAAGAAAGAATTCGTTTTCCTCCGGGGTGCCAATGCTTATGCGTAAACAAGTGGGGAAGCCGTATGCTTCCATACTCCTTACAATGACCCCTTTACGCAAAAGGGCTTCGTAAAGGGGGCGCGCTTCTTTTTTGGTGTTTACCAAAATGAAGTTGGCTTGGGAGGGATAGGGTTCAAAGCCAAGCTCTTCAAGGGCTTTAAAGAGCTTTTTTCGTTCAGAGGAAAATGTTTTTAATATCCCGGCAAGATAATCTTCGTCTTTAAGGGCTGCTTCAGCAGCTACCTGGGCCAGGAGGTTCACGTTAAAGGGCTGGCGGATGGCGTTAAGCACCATGGCAAGTTCTTTTTTCATGATGCCGTAACCAATGCGTAAGGCCGCAAGCCCGTAAGCCTTTGAAAAAGTGCGCAGGGTAACCACCGGAGGCTTGCCATCTTTGAGCAAGAGCCCGTTTGCGATTTCTGGGTCTTCGTTGAACTCCCTGTAAGCCTCATCAAGAACTACCACGATGTTTTCCGGTAAATCTTTTATAAAACGTTCAAAGTCGTGGTGGTAAATAATACTTCCGGTGGGATTATGGGGGTTATCAAGAAAGATGATTTTTGTCTTTTGAGAGACTTTTTTAGTAAAATTTGCAAGATCATGGCGGAAATTTTTAAGGGGGATTTTGGTTATTTGCCCGCCACTTGCCTGGACAAATTTTTCGTACATCAAAAAAGAAGGCTCACTCATCAGGGCTTCGTCTTCGTAGTCGATAAGGGCTTTTACTAAAAGCTCCAGGACTTCGTTTGAGCCGTTTCCCAGGACTATCTCTTCGTAGTGAACCTGAAATTTTTGTGCAAGTGCCGTTCTTAAGTTGTAGGCCCCTGCATCAGGATACCGGTGAAGCTCTGAGGCTGCGGCTATGATGGCCTCTTTGGCTTTGGGAGACGGGCCAAAGGGATTTTCATTTGAGGCAAGTTTTACGATTTTACCTTCAATGCCAAGTTCACGACGCAACTCTTCAATGGGTTTACCAGGAGGATAGGGTTTAAAATCTTTTAAGTACGGCTTGATCATACTCGCTCCTTAAAAAAACACTTATTGGTACGAGCCTTACTTCTTCGCGCAGAAGTTTTTCGCACATTTTTAACCCTGCCAGGGTATCACGATGTGGATGCCCTATGGCAATGGTGGGTGAATGCCTTGCTTTTTTTATGAGAAGTTTAACGGCCTGGCATACCGCTTGAGGCCCCCGCTTGTGATCCAGGAAAACGTGCCTTTCCGCGAAGGGAAGGGCAAGTTCTTCAGCTACTTTGGGGATTTTAGTCTTGGCGGTGGTACGACTGTCAATATAAAAAAGCCCAAGGGCTTTTACTTCTTCAAGCAGCCAGCGTACGTGTTTTTTGTCCTCGGTGAAAAGAGATCCCATATGATGATTGACTCCAATGGCATAAGGGACTTTAGCAATCATTTTGCGCACCTGCTTTTTTAACGCTTCCTGGGAGGTGCGCAAGGTTATCACCCCGCTTTTGTCATGCACTTTTTTAGCCTGTAAGGGGAGATGAACTAAAACTTCATAGCCTCTGGCATGGGCTTCGGTGGCAAGCCTTCTGGTAAAAGGGGCGTTCGGCAGGAAAGAAAAGTTAAGCACCAGGCCAAGCTCAAAAAATTTCCTTTCAAGTACTGGATTTTGCCCCATGTCATCAATAATAATGCACGCCATGGGCAAAGTTTTCTTAGGGGGAGCCTTTTGGGGGCTGGGATGAGTCGTTTCTTTTTTTATCGGAAGAATCTTCTTAGTTTTTTCAGGCGGTTTTATAGGCTTTCGTGTGGTTTTTAGCGGTCTTAACACCCATAAGGCCGCAAGAATGGCCGTTAGTAACAAAAGAAATAAAAAAGCCCACCCCAGGGCCGATGGGGCGGGCTTTTTGGTCCTTTTTTTCTTGGCCATTAGTTGGTCTTGATTTCAGTTAGGATTTTCCAGCTTTTGAGAATGCGCAACGCCTCTTGAAATTGATTGTCGTACTTAAATCTTTCTTTGTTCCAGGAAACATTCCAGGAATTTTCTTTTTCCTTTTGCTTTTCTTTCTCTGATTTTTGGTTTTCCTGATTCTGTTCTTGAGGCGTGCCTTCGTCTTGCTTTAAGTTTCCGTTTTCAAAGTGATGGGCCAGGTCTTTTTCACGCAAGGCCCTTCTTTTTTCGGCCTTTTTAAGGCATTCAGGATCAAGGAAAGGAACTTTGATGTCTGGTTCAATGCCTTTGGCCTGGATAGAACGCCCGCTTGGGGTGTAATAAAGGGCAGTGGTAAGCCTTACCGCTGAGCCGTCAGGAAGCGGAATGATAGTTTGCACTGAGCCTTTTCCAAAAGTAGGCATACCAACCAGCACTGCCCGGCGATGGTCCTGAAGGGCACCTGCTACGATCTCAGAGGCCGAAGCACTGCCTTCATTTACCAGCACTACGATAGGGTAGGGGTGTTTGCGCGTATTGGGCGTGGCCTCAAAGCGCATGTTTTGTTGTTTAATACGGCCTTTGGTGTAAACAATAAGGCCCTTGTCGATAAATTCGTCCGCAACCCTTACCGCCGCGCTCAGGAGCCCGCCAGGATTGTTACGCAGGTCTATGATAAGACCTTTCATGGGTTTGTTTTCTTTTTCAAGGGCCTTAAGCGCTGAGACAAGTTCTTTGGGGGTTTTTTCCTGAAAATTACTTATGCGGATGTATCCGTAACCAGGTTCAATGGTGAAGTACTTGACACTTTTTATGGGGATAACATCCCTAACCAGGGTGATTTCTTTTAGTTCGTGCCAGCCTTCACGCAAAATAGAGATGGTGACCTTGGTGCCCTTTGGGCCACGCAAAAGCTTAACCGCTTCGATGAGGCTCATCCCTTTGGTGGGTTTACCATTTATTTTGATGATTTTGTCCCCGGGCTTAAGGCCTGCTTTCCAGGCAGGAGTTCCTTCAATAGGGGCTACCACCGTGAGTATGCCGTCGCGGATGGTGATCTCAATGCCGATCCCTGTAAAAGAGCCCTTGGTTTCAATCTCAAGTTCTTTGAAATCATCGGGCTTTAGGAAAGAAGAATGGGGGTCAAGGTTTGAGAGCATCCCCTGAATGGCACCGTAAATAAGCTCTTGAGGGTCTGGTTCTTTTACGTAGCTTTTTTCTACAAGATCTAGTACCTGGCTAAAAAGGCGTAACTGTTCGTAAATATCTTTTTGGTCTTTTTTGGTTGATGCGGAAAGAATTGTTTTCCCCAGAAAAGTTCCCAGTAAAAAAACAACTAAAATCGCCAAAAAAACTGCTGAAAAAACCTTTTTCTCTTTCATGGGCACCTCACGGTAAAAAATTTAATTTGTCGGTATCAAGCCAGTCCAAGGGGTTAAGGGGTTTGCCTTTGTAGCGCAACTCGTAGTAAACATGAGCTTTGCCAAAGGGGGCCTCTCCCACATAACCCAGGACTTCACCTTTTTTAACAAAATCTCCGAGCTCTTTTTCAACCTTACCCAAACCACCGATAACAGACAAGAAATTATAACCGTGATCTAAGAAAATAATGCTTCCCTGGCCGGCCACAAAAGAAATTTTGCGAATTTTTCCGCAAAAAGGAGCCACTACCGGAGTCATGGCAGGCGCTGCGATGGTAATGCCCTTATTAAAGTGCTTTTCATGGGTGGTTTGGTCGATTTCTAACCCGTAAAATTTGATAACAGTCCCAGGAACAGGTGGCAGCAAAGAACCTTTGGCCTCAAAAAGAGGAATAAAGTTTTGGTTCTCTTCTTTCTCTCTTTTGATCTCTTCAACGCGGCTTCTGGTGGCCTCAAGTTCTTTGCGCGTTTTTTCTAGCTCTTCTGCCATTTTGCCAATGGCAGCATAGGCAGCCTGAAGCATTCTTAGGGTTTCCGCATAAAGCCTTTTATTGCGCCTGACTTCTTCTAAAAGGGCTTGTTTTTCTGTTTTTAACCTTTCCAGAACAAGCTTATCTTCCTGGTATTTTTCTTTAAGAGCGTTTAGTTTTTCTATCTCTTTTTGCAGAAGGGATTTTTTTCTCTCAAGGGCGAGCTTTTCTTGATGAAGGCGTTTGGCTATTTCCTGGTCATGTAGAAAAATCAAATTTACGTATTCCTGTTTGCGCAGAAAAGAAGAAATATCCCCAGGGGATAGGATGAGATTTATCCAACCTACTTTTCCCATGGTAGCTAGTTTTTCAAGGCGTTTGTAAAAGCGTTTTTCAAGTTCTTTTAATTTTTCTTCCCGTAGGCGGATATCATGGGATAACTGGTAGAGAATGAGCTCTTTTTTGGCAATTTCATCTTCCAGTTGCTCTATTTCTTGATTTTTTTGGTTTATTTTCTGGGCAAGGTCTTCTAGTTGGGTAAGGATTTTTTTTTCTTTAGCGCTAAGTTCTTCCAAAATAGCAGATTTTTCGGAAAGTTCCTGCGGAGCCAGGTTTTCGGAAAGGGCCACGGTGCAAGGCGCTATTAGTAGCGCAAATAACGCCGTGAGGCCCAATAAGATCCTGCCATGCAAAGTGCGATCACCCCGATTGTGATTATCGTAAGATGTATTTCGTTCCAAAAAAGTAGCTTCCCAGAAAAGCCCGGGAAAAATCCTTTAATTGCGTCTTCAAGATATATTTTTAAAGTATAGACAAGCCCGGTAGCAAAGGCAGAGGCCAAAAGCCCTTCTATGGCTGCGATTAAAATAACAGGCCCTTGTATAAAACCAGGTGTAGCACCCACCAAGGAAAGAATTTCTAGTTCCCGTTCGCGCTGAGCTAGCGAAAAGCTCACCACTAAGCCGATAACAAAGCAGGTGGCAAGGCCAACCAACAAAAGCCCTGAAAGGGAAAAGATTTCAAGAAAACGCTTTATGTTGGCAAGGCGCATCAACCAGCTTTTGGCAAATTGTACCTTAAGAACCACGGGGTTTTGCGCAATTTCAGCAGAAAGTGCTTTTAGTTTCCCGGCAGCCTCAAATGGGTCTTTAAAAGAAACCAAAAGAACAGGGGGCAAAAACTTCGCTTCCACCCCTGAAAGAAGCTCTTTTTCTTCGAAAAGTTGTTTTAGATCCTCAAGGACTTTTTCAGGGGGAACAAAAGAAACTTTCGCCACTAACGGATTTTTTTCTAATTGAAAAATTAGATTTTGCGCCGCAGTGAAATTCGTCTCAGGTTTAAGATAAACATTTAGCACCAACTCTTTCGCTACTTCTTCGGTAAAATGAACCAGATTGAAATAAATAAGCCCAAAGAAGGAAAACACCGTAAGCCCTAGCGCAATAACAAGGGTTGAGGCAAGATAGGCAAAGGCCGCGGCACGAAATTCTTTTATGGTGCGTGAAAGGAGCTTTTTCACGGATTAAGAAGCCTCCCTTCATCTAGGACTAATACCCTGCGATGGCGATCCACAAAAAGGGCTTCATCATGGGTAGCAAGAATGATAGTGGTGCCTTCGGCGTTTAAGTCTTCGAATATTTCCATAACTTCTTCGGTACGGCGAGCATCAAGGTTTCCGGTAGGTTCGTCCGCTAAAAGCAGCCGCGGACGGTTGATAACCGCACGCGCTAGGGCTACGCGCTGTTTTTCGCCACCAGAAAGCTGCCTTACTGGTTGGGCTTCTTTTCCAGAGAGCCCAAGTCGTTTTATCAGTCGAAGCACCCTGTGTCTTATTTCGCCCTCAGGTACTCCCTGAATTTCAAGAGAAAGGGCGATGTTTTCAAAAACACTTCGGTTTTCAAGGAGTTTGAAATCCTGGAACACAAAGCCTATCTTACGGCGAAGGTAAGGTATTTCTTTGCGCGAAAAGCTAGATAAAGGCCTTCCCTCAAAATATATTTCTCCAGAAGTAGGTTTTTCTGCACGGAAAATAAGATTAAGAAGCGTGCTTTTCCCTGAACCACTTGGCCCGGTAATAAAAACAAATTCCCCCTTGGCTACTGAGAAAGTAATCTCATCAAGGGCCTTGATGTTAGGTTCATAGACCTTAGATACCCGTTCAAGACGCAAAAAATCTTCCATCAGCCGCGATTATAGCAATCCTTTTTGGTCTGGCAATGCTTCTTTCTGCTCAAAGTTTTTAAATGGCTAATATGCTTTCAATAGTATCGGGATGTTTCTCAAATTTTCTGAATAATTATCATAGACTTTTGCAATTTGATTTTGAGGATCCGTTCCCATTTTTCGGGACGAAAGATAGGAACGGATCTCCTGAAGCAATGTTAGCTGAAAATACCCCTTATTGATGTTTTTATTTTGCATTCTTATCAAAAAAGATAATGGATTAATCTTACAATAAATGGGGTAGTTAAAAAACTCATTAAAATCCCTAGACTTACAGAACTGACTGCTAAATTATGGTTAAGTTTATATTTTAAAGCGAGCACAGCGGTAAATATCATAGTGGGCATAGAAGCTTCTAAAATAGCAACTTTAAAGGGGAGTCCAGAAAGACCTAGCATTTTTCCAATGAGAATAGCTAAAAAAGCGCCTAAGAAAATTTTCGTTGTTTCTATAAATAGGCTTCTTTTAAAATAAAGTCCGATTTGTTTTAAATCCACTGATAAACCTATTGCGAATATTATTACTGGAAAAATTGAGGGAATGACAAATTCTATAGAGTCCCAAACTAGCCTAGGTAGATTAAAGCTTCTTAGAAGAAAACCCAATACTAATCCCCATGCCGGAGGAAAAGAAATAAATTCTTTGACATTTAATTTCCCTACGGCAATAAAAAAGCCCACAGTTAAAACAAATACAAAAGAACCTAAGGTGTCATATACTATGGCATAGTGAAGACCTTTTTCGCCAAAGAAGTTGAAGGTGTAGGGATAGCCCAAGAAGGCTGTATTACCAAATGAGATGACTAAAAGCCATGTTTTTAGATTTTCGTTTTTTAGTTTAAATAAAAACTTTCCAGTAAGGTATCCTACTCCTATTAAAACAGAAGTTACCAACCAGCAGGTTAAGATTAACTTGAAAAAATTAGCGCTTATATCGATATTGTAAGCGCTTTTAAAAGCTATGGCAGGCAGGGCAAAATATATGACATAGTTAATTAACGCTGTTGAATGACCATCATGAAAAATTTTCTGTCTTTTTAAAAGATAAGCACAAATAAAAGGGACAATGATTTTTACCATATCTCCAAAGCATAATAAAAAATTTCCATCTGCAAACGTATCAGAGTTGCAAGGGATCCGTTCCTTATTACTGAGAGTTTTTTGGCCTACATTGCTCCGTTCCTATTTTTCGAAAAATAGGAAGGGATCCAAACGCACCGGGTAACAGGGTTCTCATGTTACTAGGAGCGTAAAACAGGAGACACTTGAACAATGTTACTGCGAGCGCCTTTTTGCGTGTCATTGCGAGGCACGAAGTGCCGAAGCAATCTCATGAGATCACCCAGGCGTACAAGTCGCCCCGTGATGACGGGTTTGTGAGGGATCACGCGGGCGTCCAAGTCGCCTCGCGATGACACCTTTGACGGATAAAACATGCCCCCTAATAACTCCGCGACCCTCATTGTTTCAATTTAAGACTTATTTGAAGATCTCCGATTTTAATCCAAGGAAAGGAGGGCCTATGGCAAAAATAGATGCTTTTTTAAAGCTCATGGTGGAAAGTGGAGCTTCTGACCTCCATATGGCCGCGGGTAACCCGCCCCTTATGCGTATTCACGGTGACCTTCAAAGGGTCAAATACAAAGTCCTTGAAAATGATGAACTCAAAGCCATGCTTTATGAAATAACGCCAGAGGAGCGTATCAAGGTCTTTGAAGAAACAGGAGATATTGATTTTGGTTTTGAGCTCCCTGGGCTTGCGCGGTTTCGTGTAAATCTTTTTCAACAAAAAAACGGCGTAGGAGCTGTTTTTAGGCTTATCCCTTCAGAGGTGAAATCGGCAGAAGAACTAGGCCTTCCCTCAATTCTTACCAAATTAGCAATGCTTCCCAAGGGCCTGGTGCTTGTTACCGGGCCAACAGGCTCCGGTAAATCCACAACCCTTGCTGCCATTATTGATTATGCCAACAAAAACCGTCAGGATCATATTTTGACCATCGAAGATCCTATCGAATTCGTTCATAAATCATATGGTTGTCTGGTGAACCAAAGGGAAGTCGGGGTTCATACCAAAAGTTTTGCCGCGGCGCTTCGTTCTGCCCTTCGTGAAGACCCGGACATCATCATGGTAGGCGAAATGCGAGACCTTGAAACTATCTCCCTTGCCATAGAGGCCGCCATGACCGGTCACTTGGTATTGGCCACTTTACATACCTTAAATGCTCCCAAGACCGTTGACCGTATCATTGAGATTTTTCCCCATGCCCAGCAACCACAAATCCGTTCGACACTTGCTGATGCGCTTCGTGCGGTAGTTTCTCAGACCATGTTCAAACGCATTGACAGACCTGGTCGTGTAGTGGCCTTTGAAATTCTTATTGCCACACCTGCGGCCAGAAATCTTATCCGTGAGGGTAAAACCTATCAGCTTCCTTCGGTTATCCAGACAGGTAAACGATTTGGTATGCGAAGCCTTGATGACTCCATCATGGAACTCTTACAAAAAGGCCTTATTTCTCCCGAAGAAGCAGTTAACAAAGCCGTCGATAAGGCCAGGTTCTTACCCCTTGTAAAAGGAAAAGAGATATCTGACTTTACTGAGGTGGCGGTATGATAAGACCTGCTGAGGTTATCGAACTAATTTCGCGCTTAGCGCGCACCAAAGAAAGAATAAGCGACCTTGTTTTCACCCCAGGAAGACCCCTTCAAGTTGCAGCAGACGGGCGTCTTACCCCGGTAAAAGTTTCTTCTTTTCCTCTGCAGGAACTTACCCCTTTTCAGACAGAAGTTCTGGCCCTTGCCCTCATTGGGAAACAAAAACGCCTGCTAAAAGACCTATTGCTCACCGGTTCTGCGGATTTTTCCTATCACCTCCCAGATGGCACCCGTTTTAGGGTAAATGTCTTTTCTTCCCAAGGGGCTTATTCCATTGTTATGAGAAAGCTTGCTTCAAGCCCTCCGCGCATTAAAGACCTGGGGCTGCCTACGGCATGTTATAAGATTGCCAAGGAAAAAGCAGGCATTGTTTTGGTCACTGGTGCCACAGGCCAGGGTAAAACCACCACCCTTGCGGCTATTCTTGAAGAAATAAACCACACCGAGCCTGTTCACATCATTACCCTTGAAGATCCGGTGGAGTATGTGCACACGGCTGCTAAAGCTACTTTTAACCAGCGTGAGCTTGGTCGCGATTTTGATACTTTTGCAAGCGGGTTGCGTGCGGCTTTGCGTCAGGCGCCCCATGTAATCCTGGTTGGTGAAATTCGAGATCGCGAGACCATGGAAGTTGCCCTTTCTGCGGCAGAAACAGGGCATCTTGTCTTTTCCACCATGCACACTATCGGTGCAGGAAACACCATTAACCGCATTCTTGGCTTTTTTAATATTGACGAGGAAAGGCAGATTCGCATGCGTCTTGCAGACACCATCCGCTGGATAGTGGGGCAAAAGCTTATCCCCAAAAAACAGGGCGGACGTGTGGCCATTTTTGACATCCTTTACAACAACATCCGGGTGAAAGAAACCATTATCCACGGCGAAGACGAAAACCGAACTTTTTATGACATTATGAGTAAAGGTTCTCCTTATTCCATGCAGACTTTTGACCAACATCTCCTTTACCTTTACGAAAAAGACATAATTGACGAGGAAGTAGCCCTTGCTTACTGCCACCGCCGTGATGTGGTGGGCCGCGGTATTGATTTGATAAAAACCAAAAGAGGGGAAAGAACAAGCGACCTTGAAGAAACCCTTACCGTTGAAATCGAATCCAGGAGGAAATGGTGAGCGAAGTAAGATGCACCAAATGTGGGAAACGCTACCAATTAAAAGGAGAACGCGAAGATCTGACTTTTTTGTCCCTTCCCTGTCCCGAGTGTGGTGGAGCCCTTGAAAGCGTTGAAAGTCTAAGCGAACCTACCTTTTTGCTTGACAAACCCCTTGCTCTTGTTTTTTGGGAAGGCGATGGTGATAGAGCCGCTTTTCTAAAAAAGCTAACTCAGAGCGGCTATGAAGTACGCACCATCAAGAAACCTTCGTTGTTGAATCAATGGCTCCGCTTTAACACCCCCGCGCTCATTGTCTTTGTTACGGAAGACGAAAATGCTATCAAGCCATATCTTGCTATTTTGAATTCTTTGCCCATGCCTGAGCGTAGGCAGATGTTTGTGGTATGGATTTCTTCTCGTGCAAGGACTCTTGATCCACGCCTTGCCTATCTTAAAAGCATAGAAATGGTCATGAACTCTTCTGATCTTGAACGCTTTGCCGATGTTCTTGAGCGGGGGCAAAAAATCTGGAAAGACTTTTATACCCCTCTTAAGCAGGTAGAAGAGGCCCTTGGCAAAGAAATTTAACTTGCTTTTTTAAATACTAAGACTTATCTATCCCTAAAAAGCTGATAAGAGGGAGGAGGTATATGTCGCAGAGTATCAAAAAGGCGGTTCTTCCTGTGGCTGGGCTAGGAACGCGCTTTTTACCCGCTACAAAAGCCATTCCCAAGGAAATGCTTACGGTGGTTGATCGTCCTACCATCCAATATATTGTTGAAGAAGCCGTAACCTCAGGCGTCAAACAAGTTATTTTGGTCACTGCTGCTGGGAAGTCCGCCATTGAAAACCACTTTGACTATTCCTACGAACTTGAATCATATCTGGAGGCAAAGGGCAAATATGACCTTTTAGAAGAAGTGCGCAGGGTGACCAATCTTATTGAAGATATTGTTTCTGTGCGCCAGAAAAAACCCCTTGGCCTAGGACACGCCATTTACGTAACGCGCCATGTGGTTGGAAGGGAGCCCTTTGCAGTGCTCTTAGGAGATGACTTAGTAGATGCTGAGCCCCCGTGTCTTAAGCAGATGCTTGAGGTGTTTGAGCGTTTTAAGGGCCCGGTTATTGCGGTTCAACGCGTGCCCAAAGAAGATGTTTCCCGTTATGGTATCGTAGCCGGCGAAAAAGTCGGTGACGGGATTATCAGAGTGCGGGAGATGAAGGAAAAGCCGGCTCCAGACGAAATAGACTCTGACCTTGCCATCATTGGCCGCTATATCTTGATTCCAGAAATCTTTGATTATCTTGCCAAGACAGAACCCGGTGTAGGCGGTGAGATTCAATTGACAGACGCCCTTTCCGCCCTAAAAGACGATTATCCCGTTTATGCATACGAATTTAAGGGTACCCGCTATGATGCTGGGGATAAGTTTGGTTTTATGCAAGCGGTGATAACTTTTGCTTTAAAACACCCCCAACTTGGCGAAAAGGTGAAAAATTACCTGAAAGAGAAACTTAAAGAACTTGAGTAACATGCCCAAGGAAGAAAAGGGCAGGGCAGTTGATGTGGTCCTGCCCTATCGTTTAAAGCCCCTTACCTATCGTTTCAAAGAAACTATTCCAAAAGGCGTAAGGGTCCTTGTTCCTTTTAAAAATACCCAGAAGATAGGCCTGGTATGGGGAGAGGCAACTTTTGCTGGAGACCTTAAAGAGATAACAGAAGTAATCGATGGGGCCCCTCTTGTTCCTGAAAGACTTCTTTCTTTTTTAAAATGGGTTGCTGATTATCATCTAGCCCCTGAAGGTGAAGTCATCAGATGCGCCATACCAGCAAGCTTTTTTCGGCTCCCCAAAAGAAGAAAAATCGAAAAAATCGAAGAAATTGCTGAGCAAGTTCCTTTAAGCCCTGGCTATCATTCAAGTCTTTATTTTTTTGAAAAACTTAAGCTGCGGGCGGAAAAACTCTTTGAAAAAGTAAAGACCTCTCTTGAAAAAGGCCCGGTGCTTTTCCTTGTCCCTGATAGGGAGCTTCTTTTTTATTATGCGGAAATATTAAAAAAAATGTCCCCCCTTCTTTATTACGGAGATCTAACCCCTGCAAAACGCAAAAATATGTGGCTTCATGTTTTAAAGGGAGATGCGCGACTGGTCATTGGCACGCGCCTTGCCCTTTTTTTGCCTTTTAAAAACCTTTCTCTCATCGTAGTGGAAGAAGAGGAAAACCAGGGATATAAGCAAGAAGAGGGTTTCAGGGCCAATTTTCGTGACCTTGCCCTTATGCGTGCTAAGCTTGAAGAAACAGAAATTGTTTTGGCTTCAGGGGCACCTTCGGTTAAGAGTTACTATTTTGCCAAAACCGGCCGCTATGGTCTTTCCTCGGGAAAAAAGCCCCAAGGAGAAATAAAGCTTGTTGACCTTAGAGAAAATAAAGGCCTTTTTTCTCAGAAACTTATTAACGCCTTGCGAAAAACACTAGCCAGAAACAAACAGGCCCTTCTTTTTTTAAATATAAAGGGGTACGCCCCCCATGTGCTCTGCGAAACATGTGGGCACGTTTTTGATTGTCCCAGGTGTCATGTGCCTCTTCACTACTTTAAAACAAAAGGCATGCTTAAATGCCCTTATTGTGCTTATAAAATAAAAGGTTTTCCCCTTTGCCCTTCCTGTAGTGGCGAAGTTTTAAAGACCCTTGGGGTGGGAACAGAACGCCTCGAAGAAATTTGTGCGAAATTCTTTCCACAAGCCAGGCTTGCACGCCTTGAGAGTGAAGAAGGCGATTTTTCACCAGAAGAAACAGACATTTTGATTTGCACTGCCAAAGTGGGAAGGTTTTCTCCTCTTCCTCGCCTAGGGCTTGTTGCGGTGGTGCTTGCAGACCAGCTTCTTTCTCAGGCAAGTTATCTGGCAGCAGAAAAATCTTACCAATTACTTAAAAAATTAAGCTTAATAGCGCATAATAACGAAAAATTTGAGTTTTTAGTGCAAACATATAGACCTTTTCATCATGTTTTTGCTGGCTTAAAAGAAGGTTATGAGGCCTTTTTTGTAAGAGAACTTGAGTTCAGACATTTACATAAATTTCCGCCTTTTGGCAGGGTAGCAGAGCTTATTCTTGCGACTAAAAGGGAGATTCTTGAAGAGATTCCAGCTTTTTTAGAGCCCTTGTTTCTGAATATGGGACTAGAATTTATTGGCCCTCTTTTTAAGAGTTTGCGGGGTAAGGAAAAACTTCATTATCTCGTGGTGGCGGAAAGGAGTCAAGAACTTCACGAAGAGCTTCTAAAGGTTGAGAATGAACTCAAAAGCCGGTACGGCAATCGTTTGAGGCTGGTGATTGACATGAGTCCCCTTTAGGTTCTTCTTGCCAATAATCCCAGCAAAAAGTATCATGCATAAACTATATGGAAGATGATAAATTTTTACCGTCTTATACTAAAAGCCAAAAAAAACTAATAGGAGAAAAGATGGCTGTCCCTCGCTTTGGAACCCAAGGTCGTGCCCAAAGAGGCGCACCTTCCCAGCAAACCCTTATCAACTTTGACTTAACCCCTGAGGATTTAGAAAGTTATCTTGACGAATACGTTATTGGCCAAAAAGAAGCCAAAGCCGTACTTGCCACCAAGATCTGCACCCATTTCCGCAGGGTGCGTTACATGCTTGAGCGGGGAGGGCGCTTTCAGGACGCAGGTTTCGTGAAGAATAACGTCATCATGATAGGGCCCACCGGTGTTGGGAAAACCTACATGGTAAAGCTTTTGGCCCAAAAGCTCGGCGTGCCTTTTGTAAAGGGAGACGCCACTAAATTTAGCGAAACAGGCTACGTGGGTGGAGATGTTGAAGACCTGATACGGGATTTAGTCCATGAAGCCGAAGGTGATATCGAAAGGGCCCAATTTGGCATAGTGTATCTCGACGAAATAGACAAGATTGCATCTTCAGGGAGCCTTATAGGGCCTGATGTTTCGCGTACAGGGGTTCAGCGAGCGCTTCTCAAGCCACTTGAAGAAACTGAAGTTGACTTAAGGGTGCCGCATGATCCGGTAAGCCAATTAGAAGCCATTGAACATTATCGCCGCACAGGGCAACGCAAACGCCGCACTATTAACACCCGCTATGTGCTTTTTGTGGTCTCAGGTGCTTTTGGAGGGCTTGAAGAAATTATCAAAAAACGCCTGCACAAGCAGGGCCTTGGTTTTATGGCTGAGGTGGCCTCTAAACACGACGCTGAGGTCAATTATTTTCGTTTTGTTAAAACAGAAGACCTAATCGAATACGGTTTTGAATCTGAATTTGTAGGGCGTCTTCCGGTGATCACGGTCTTTGATCCGCTCACTGTTGATGACCTTTACGAAATTTTGTGTAATCCCAATAGCTCGGTAATTGTCAACAAAAAGCGGGACTTTCGGGCCTATGGTATTGAGCTTGTTTTTGAGGACGAAGCCTTAAAACTCCTTGCCATTCAAGCAGAAAAAGAAAAAACAGGAGCAAGGGCCCTTGTCCGTGTTATAGAACGAGCCCTTATACCTTTTGAAAAAAGGCTTCCCTCTCTTAAGGCCAGGTTTTTGGTGGTTACCAAAGAACTGGTAGAAGACCCCCAGGCTATGCTTAATAAGCTTGAAACTTCTTTTCGGGAGAGAGAGTGGGAAGAAAGATACCATCGTGCTTTAGAAGAAGAAACTGAAAGGATTAAGCGCTTCATCGAAGCCCGCCAAAAAAATCTTATGCGCACCAAGGGATTGAAACTTACACCTTCCCGCATGGAACTTGCCATTGCCCTTCACCGGCGCGATGATCTTGATCTTCACCAGGCCCTGGATGAGCTTTTCATTTTGTTGCGTCAGGTAAAAAATTACGAAAGAAGTTTTGAAAGGCGCACGGGATTTAAGGTTTCTTTTTCAGATGAAGCTCTTGATTTAGTACTAAAGCATATTATTGAAAGAGATCAGGGAGTTTACGCTTATTGTGACCGTATTTTGAATTTGCTTGAGTATGGCTTAAGGCTGGTAAATGAAAGAACCGGGCGGGTGCAATTTGTGATTCCTCCCGAGGCGGTTGAACAACCAGAGGAATATCTAAACCGCCTGGTAAGACAGACTTATTACACCAAAACATCATGAGAAAAGTTCTTTTAGCCCTGGCAGACGCGTTAGCCATTGATTTTGAACGCATTTTACGGGAAGAAGCGGTTGAAGTGGTAAGGGCTTCTGATGGTCAAGAACTTCTTGATTTGGCTAAAGAACTCTTGCCAGACCTTATCATCCTAGAAAGAAAGCTTCCGGTGTTAGACGGTCTTTCAGCGATTTTGCTCTTAAAAAACGATCCTCAGACAGAGAAGATCCCTGTAGTTGTAGTTTGTGAGTGCAAAGAAAAGCAAGAAGAAGACGCTACTGACGCCGGATGTGACGCTTATCTTACCAGACCCCTTAATCCTGATAAAATAAAAGAAATCATAAAAAATTACGTGAGGTGATAAAGTGATAGGAATCTCTAAGCTTTATTGTGGCACGGTAGAAGCTTCTGATCCTTTGCGTTATGGGCGTCGTGCCAAAGATTTACCTTCTCATCTGCTACAGTTTTCCAAGGATAAAAAGCCTGTTGTAGTCTGGAACGTCACCAAACGCTGCAATTTGCGCTGCATTCACTGTTATGCCCATGCCACGGCAAGTGCCGACCCGGACGAGTTAACTACTAAAGAAGGCATGACCTTGATAGAGGACCTCGCCCAGTTTGGCTCCCCGGTGCTTCTTTTTTCAGGTGGCGAGCCTCTTATGCGTGAAGACATATTGGACCTCATCCACAAAGCTGTTTCTTTGGGCATGAGAGCAGTTCTTTCCACCAATGGTGTCTTGATAGACAGACCCCTTGCCCGGGAGTTAAAAAAGCTTGGACTTTCTTACGTAGGGATTAGCCTTGATGGCCTTGAGGAAGTACATGACAAGTTTCGCGGAGTAAAAGGGGCCTTTGCCAAGGCTATGGAGGCCGTGGAAAACTGCCAGGCTGAAGGGATAAAGGTAGGCCTTAGATTCACGATAAACCGCTTAAATGCCCAGGAAATTCCGAAAGTTTTTGATCTGGTAGAAGAAAGAAACATCCCGCGCATTTGTTTTTATCATCTCGTTTACGCCGGTCGCGGCACAAAACTCATGGAAGAAGACTTAAATCACGAAGAGACCCGCTATTGGGTGGATTACATCATCGATCGTACCAAAGAACTCCACGACAAAGGCCAAAAAGTAGAAGTTTTAACGGTAGATAACCACGCTGATGGTCCGTATCTTTATCTGCGCATGAAGCGCGAAGGCAACCCGCGGGCTGAAGAGGTCCTTGAACTCCTTCGCATGAATGGAGGGAATAACTCTGGAGTTGGGATTGGTTGCGTTTCTTGGGATGGTTCGGTACATGCGGACCAATTCTGGCGCCATTATTCTTTTGGCAACGTGCGTGAGCGCCCCTTTAGCGAAATCTGGATGGATACCAGTGACCCCCTTATGGCTAAACTAAAAGAAAAATGGAAACACGTAAAAGGTCGCTGTGCTAAATGCAAATTTCTTGATTGTTGTGCAGGTAACTTTCGGGTGCGTGCTGAGGCCGCCACTGGAGACCTCTGGGCCCCTGATCCTGCCTGCTATCTTACAGACGAAGAAATAGGGATTGCTTAGTAAAAAGCTCTTAAGGGAGGGAAGGGATGGCCAAAATTAAACGTGCGCTTATAAGTGTTACAGATAAAACAGGCGTTGCTGATTTTGCCAAAGCCTTACACGAAATGGGCGTGGAAATAATCTCAACAGGCGGCACCGCAAGAGTTATTCGCGAGGCCGGTGTTCCGGTAACAGACGTTTCTGAAGTCACAGGTTTTCCAGAAATGCTTGATGGCAGGGTAAAAACACTTCATCCCAAAATCCATGGTGGCATTCTTGCCATTCGCTCAAACGAAGAACACATGCGCCAGCTAAAAGAACAGGGCATAGAACCAATTGATATGGTAGTAGTAAACCTCTATGCCTTTGAAAAGACTGTAGCGCAGGGAGCAGATCTTGACACCGCCATTGAAAATATCGACATAGGCGGTCCAACTCTTTTGCGCGCCTCAGCGAAAAATTTCCGCGATGTGACAGTTATCGTTGATCCCTCAGATTACGCACGGGTACTTGCGGAAATGAAAGAAAACGGCGGGGAAACCACCCTTAAGACACGTTTTGAGCTGGCGCGCAAGGTCTTTGAAACCACCAGCCAATATGATACCGCTATTGCCAACTACTTGAAAAGTATTGATCCATCTTCTCTTTCTTAAATGATTTGTGTTTCTCTTATAGGGAAAACTTTAAAAGAGGCCGCCTCTTCACTTGAAGAAGCTCAAGAGGCGGCTGATATGGTTGAAATACGCCTTGATGCCCTTCTTGACCCTGCCGTAATGCCTTTTCTTGAAAAAGCTAAAAAACCCCTTCTTTTCACCTTTCGCGCCCAAGAAGAAGGGGGTTTTAAAGAAGTTTCTCTGCAAGAAAGGCTATCTCTTTTAAAAGAGGCTGCTACAGCAAGTGTTTATGCTGTTGATCTTGAACTCTCTGCAGGCGATACAGCTATTCGGGAGCTAAAGGCATGTTGCCAGAAAACCAAGCTTGTTTTATCTTTCCATGACTTTCGCGGCACCCCTTCCCTTGATGAACTAAAAAAAATCGCTTCACGTATGCAAGAAAAAGGCGCTGATATTGGCAAGATTGTAACCTTTGCCTACGAGAGCGAAGAGGCCCTTATCCCGCTAAATCTAATACCTTGGGCCAAAAAAGAACTCGGGCTTGATTTGATTGCCTTTGCCATGGGGGAGGCTGGTAAGTTTTCACGGCTTGTTTGTTTGCTTCTTGGTTCTCCCTGGAGTTACGCGGCCTTGAAGGTTGACCAAAAAGCCGCTCCTGGGCAGATTGATGCGCAAACTATGCGTAAATTTTTGGACTTTTTGTAGGCTATCGTCTGCTTTCTACTAAAGCCCTTGAGGATTTTCTTGAGAAGGATCAGAGCTTTCTGGAAAGTTGTTTTTAACAAATATTTTTTTCTCAAAAAATGAAAGCCTTTCTTCTACTCTTTCAGCAAGCATTTCTGCTCCTTCAATGCCCAAAAGGCGTTCGTAATATATTGCTGCCCTTTCTGCCATGTAATTTATTTCTTCTTTGGCTATGTGAGAGGGGATACCCATTTGGCTACCTGCCTTGATCAGGTCGTCAGGGGTTATGTCTTTGGTTTTATCGTTGATGGGCATGGTATGTTCCGCCATACCCCATAGGTTGCCAACCAGGTCGTAAGCTGGTGAGAGCCTGATAGTTCTTCCGTTCCATAGAAAAGAAAAGTTTTTTAGGTGGTCGTCGGTGTTTACGATGAACCAGTTAAGTACCATTTGTTTGAAAAAGCTATAAACATCACGCTTGGGGTAACTTGAGATATTTTTGATCAAATGCGCTGCTTTTTCGTAGCCTTCGTCAAACATTTCAAGGCCACCCATCATGGTGCTTAGTGAAATTACCATTTGTCGTCCGAGGTAAGGCAACTTAAGCGAAGTTATATCAAACCGTTTTACTGCTATAGAAAAAATGTTTCCGGTTTTTACCAACCAAAAAAGAGGAACTTCCAAGCCGATGTCTCTGGCAAAAGAAAGCCCTTCTACTTCTACCCTGGCCACTACGGTGGGGTTAGGGTCGTTGTTAGCAGGAAATTTGACCAGCCAGGGACGATTTTGAAAATCAACCAGAGTAGTCTTAGGTTTAGCTCCGCCGATATTGACTTCTGAAATGCCGAGAAAATCAAGGGCTTGTTCAATTATCTTAACGTCAAAGGAGCTAACTTTTTCAAGGCTCTTTTTAAGTGCCTGGAAGTTTACCCAGGTCGGTCTGGGTGGCCTTTTGTCCTCAGGATCAGAATATAAAATGGCCCCAATCCTTGAGGAATCCCCAAAGCCAAGGGCCATGTGGCGGCATTTGCCAAAATTAAAATTGTATTTCTTAGAAAGAACCTTAAGCCCCCAGGTGTCAGGTATGGTATCATCAAAAACCAAAAGGGGTTTTTCTATTTCTTGGGTTTTTATTTCTTCGGGAGTATAGGGAAGATTGATGGGGTCGATGATAAACCCATAAGATGTGTAACGAAAGGCGATTCCCTCTGGTGTTACACGAAGTTCCCCCACTGGATGAGGGGTCCCTTTAGTATCAACCAGCCAGACTTTTAATCTTCTTTCCTGAAACAAAACTAAGCTCCTTTTAATCAAGACCTATGCAAAATTGCCGAGATCGATTGCAAGCGCAAAGATCCAAAGTTTTGCAAAGGTCTTTTAAGTAATTAAACTTTCTAATCTACAAATTTAAAAGCCTTTTTAGGCAGCAAAACAAAAGGAATCAGCAAAAGAGTTATCAACCCAGAGACAAAAAGAGGCCAACCGTAGCCGAACTTCTCCCCTAGAGGCCCGAAGATCAGGGCACCGGTAAAACTCCCAAGCATAATGGCAAAGGTTATCAGTCCGCTGTTTCCACCGATACGTTCAACCTTAAAAAGCTTGGCAATCCCAACATAGGAAAGAACCATAATGGTGCCGTCGCCAAAGCCATGTATCAACCTGAAAAAGAGACTAACAGGAAGATTTTCTATAACCATTCCCATATGGCCTATCCCCGAACAAAAAAGCCCCAAAGCAGCGATAAAGTAAGGACTAACCCCACGGTGAAGTAGATTTCCCATGAGATAGGAAGCAATACCAACCGTAGCAAATTCACTTGCCATGTAAAAACCCATGCCTGAAAGCGAAAGGCCTAAGTTTTCCCTCAAAAAAAGGCCATAGCTGGTGAACTCTGCTCCCCAGTGCAGATAGAAAAGATAAAGCCAAAGAGCAAAGAAAAGGACCCGTGGTTTCCAGAAATCAAACCAGTATCTTTTTAGCCCAAACTTAACCGGAACATTTTTAGGGAGCAAAAAACGATAAAAAATCAGTATTAAGTAAAGCCCACTTACTAGTTTTAAGGTGAAGACAAAATCAAATCTGCCTAAAAGGAGCCCACCAACAACTCCACCCAGGGTGAAACCAGCCATGCGCAGGGCGTTAAAAATGCCATATATTTTGCCTACGCCTTGCGGAAAAGTTTTAAACAATAAAGCGTCGAGGCTTACCCGAAACAGATTTTGCCCGAGGCCATAGGCCAAGTAAGCGCCCAAAAATATGGGAAAAAGAGAGGTTTCGCTTTTAATAAAAAGGGAAGTCCCCATAAGAAAAAGGGCAAGAGCTATTAAGTCTCTGGCAAAAAAGCGGTCACTTGCAAGGCCTGAGGGAAAGGAAGCCACTATCGAAGTAATACTCAGCACCGCGTAAAGAACACCTATTTGCTGGCCTGAAAATCCTATTTGTTTCAGATAAACCGGCATGAAAAAAGCCGTAGTAGAAAGGGCAAAGGCCCCAGCCGCAGAAAGCGAACAAAGCAAATAAAGGGTATGTGACGCAGGGTTTTTCACAAAGGAAAGATTTAACGGATCATATTTAAAAACATATTTTAAAACAAGCAAGAAGGGGCGAGGGAAGCCTCGCCCCTTCTTTAGACGCTAGGCTGAAATGCCAAGTTCTTTTTCTTTTTCAGCTACAAGGAGAATGGTCTTAATGATGGTATCAGGGGTGATACTCATAGAATCAATGCCGCATTCTACCAAGAAAGCTGCAAAATCGGGGAAGTCACTAGGCGCCTGGCCACAAATACCAACCTTTCTCTTGGCGGCCTTAGCTTCTTTAATCACGTGCTCAATAAGCTTTTTCACCGCGGGGTTTCTCTCATCATAGATATGAGACACAAGCTCAGAGTCACGGTCAAGTCCAAGGGTCAGCTGGGTGAGGTCGTTTGAGCCAATGGAAAATCCATCAAATACTTTGGCAAATTCGTCTGCAAGGATCACGTTACTTGGAATTTCACACATTACGTAAATTTCAAGTCCGTTTTCTCCTTGCTTAAGGCCGTACTTTTCCATTACCTGGATGACCTTTTTACCTTCATCTACCGTGCGGCAGAAGGGTACCATGACCTTTACGTTAGTAAGCCCCATTTCGTTGCGTACCTTTTTAAGGGCTTTGCATTCAAGGGCAAAGGCGGGCTCAAAGCGTGGGTCGTAGTAACGTGAGGCCCCACGCCAACCAAGCATGGGGTTGTGTTCAACTGGTTCATAGAGGTAGCCGCCCACGAGGTTGGCATATTCGTTACTCTTGAAGTCCGAAAGGCGCACGATAACATCTTTGGGATAAAAGGCCGCAGCGATCATAGCGATTCCCTGGGCGAGTTTGTCACTGTAAAAATCAGCCTTGTTTTCGTACATTGCCGTTTTTTCGTCGATGATTTTTATAACTTTGCGGATCTTTCGGTCTTTCTTGGCTTTTTCTTTTAATTCTTCGTAGTTAAGGAGCGCTAGGGGATGAATTGCTATGTGGGAGCCAATGATAAATTCTAAACGAGCAAGGCCTACGCCGTCGTTAGGTAACTGGCACTGGACAAAGGCCTTCTCAGGGATACCAACATTCATCATGATTTTGGTGCGTGTGCGCGGAACTTTGGTAAGGTCAATGCGTTCTACTTCAAAGGGAATAAGCCCTTCATAAACGTAGCCATCTTCTCCTTGAGAACAATCTACGGTTACCTCCATCCCTGTGCTAATAACTTCGGTGGCATTGTTGGTTCCAACCACACAGGGGATTCCAAGCTCACGGGAAACAATGGCCGCGTGGCAGGTACGGCCTCCGCGGTTCGTGACAATAGCAGAGGCAATTTTCATGATGGGTTCCCAGTCCGGGTCGGTCATGTCAGTGACAAGGACTTCCCCAGGCTGAAAATCTTGGATCTGAGAGACACTTTCTATGACGCGGGCCTTACCCTGGCCAATTTTGCTACCAACCGCCTTCCCAACTGCAAGGACTTTGCCTTCTCCTTTTAGTTTATAAATTTCGTAGAATTGTTCTTTTTTGGTGCCGTGAACGGTTTCGGGACGGGCCTGGACGATGAAAAGCTCCCCTGTGCCTATCTCTTTGCCATCACCGTCTTTGGCCCATTCAATATCCATGGGGCGTTCGTAGTGTTCTTCAATAATAACGGCCCACTCGGCAAGCTTAAGGATTTCGTCATCAGTAAGACAATATTTTTGCCGCAATTCCTTAGGAGTCTTTTTGTTTTTTACGGGGCAGCGCTTACTTGAACCATAGACCATCATGAGTTCTTTGGTGCCTAGCTTTTTAGAGAGAATGGGGCGGAAGCCTTTTTTCAGGGTAGTTTTGAAAACGTAAAATTCATCAGGGTTTACGGCCCCTTGGACTACATTTTCACCAAGCCCCCAGGCTCCGGTAATGTAAACAACGTCTCTGAAGCCTGATTCAGTATCAAGGGTAAACATAACCCCTGAAGATGCCGCGTCACTTCGGACCATCTTTTGAATAGCAACCGAGAGATAGACGTTAAAGTGGTCAAAGCCTTTGTCCTGACGATACGAGATGGCACGATCAGTGAAAAGCGAAGCAAAGCATTTCTTGGTGTATTCGATTACGTTTTCTGCTCCGCGGACGTTCAAAAAGGTCTCTTGCTGACCGGCAAAAGATGCGTCAGGTAGGTCTTCAGCAGTGGCAGAAGAACGCACTGCAACGTCAACATCGGGATAATATTTTTCCTCAAGCTGGTGATAGGCTTCTTTAATCGCTTGTGCAAGTTTTTCAGGCATTTGAGCCTTAAGAATCATATCCCTTACTTTTTTGCCCCGACGCTGAAGGTCTTTGATATTGTGGGTGTCAAGGCCTTCAAGGGCTTCACGAATTTTGTCATCAAGGTGGTTTTCTTTGATAAAATAGCGATAAGCAGCTGCGGTTACCGCAAAGCCATCGGGTATGTTTACCCCTTTGGGAGTAAGGCTTCTGAACATCTCACCCAGGGAAGCATTTTTTCCGCCTACCAAGGGTACGTCTTTAATGGAAATTTCGTTGAACCACATGATAAGAGGCTCATTACTCATAAAGGATTTCCTCCTCTTGATTTAAATATTTTTGGTTCTTTTTTTATATCGGTTCTCAGCAAGATATAATAACATTTAATTGAGAAATTTGGTTATGTTTTTATTCATCCTGCTTGATTTTTTATCAAGTTTACAAAAAAGGTGTCAAGTAAATAGATGAATTCTTTTCCAAGAATAATGATTTAAAAAATTTTTTTATACCTTTGCAAAACACAAATTCCTTGCGGGGCTTGCAAAACTGATTCTGGCAATTTTGTAAAGGTCTCTTTTTGCTGGAAGATTTGAAATCAATCTTCCAATAAAAGTTTGGCGTAGGGGAAGGGCTCAAGGGTGCGGTGCAAAACCCCCTGAAGAAAAGATATGGCTACGCCGTAGTTGGTGATGGGGACCCCGTGCTTGGTAGCCCGGTATATGCGGCTTAGCATTTCCCTGCGGTTGAGCACGCATCCCGCACAGTGGATAACGAGTTTGTATTCTTCGAGGTTCTCGGGATAGGCCCTTCCTGCGCATACGTCTATATTTAGATTCCCGCCAACGTATTGTCTTAACCAGCGGGGAATCTTTACCCGGCCGATGTCATCGGCAATAGGATGATGGGAACAGGCCTCTGCTATCAGGACTCTGTCTCCAGAACGCAGCCTCTCAATGGCCCTGACTCCTTTTACCAGGGCCGGGAGATCTCCTTTAAAACGGGCCATCACAATGGAAAATGTTGTTACTTTAATTGGCGCAGGGGTGTCGGCCACGACCTTTAGCACGCACTGGGAATCGCAAATAACAAGTTTAGGCGGTCTATTTAGGCGATTTATAGCATCGCGTAGCTCGCGCTCTTTTACCACCATACAATAGGCATCGTGGTCTAAAACGTCTCTTATGGTTTGCACCTGAGGCAAAATAAGCCTTCCCTTGGGGGCTTCTAAGTCAATGGGCACCACCAGGATGGCAAGCTCCCCTGCCGGCAAAAGATCTCCTACCAGGGCAGGGGGTTCAAACCATTCGGCCGGAGCGTTCTCAAGTAAAAGTTCTTTTAAGGCTTCGATATGGGTGCCTTTAGCCGCCGAAACACAAACATGGGGAATTTTTTCTCTCTTGAGAGAGGCTACTATCTCTTCTGAGACCTCAAGGGCGTCTATCTTGTTTAAAACCACTACGAAAGGAATCTTTTTTTGCCTTAGGATGTCTTTAATCCTTGCTTCAAATTCTCCCCATTGATTGGCCTCTGTTACCAGGATGGCAAGATCTGTGCGGTTAAACACCTCAAGGGTCTTCTTAATGCGCATACTTCCCAAGGCCCCTATGTCGTCAATCCCTGCGGTGTCTATGAACACCACCGGCCCAAGTGGTAAAAGCTCCATGGTTTTTTCCACGGGGTCGGTGGTGGTGCCGGGGGTGTCGGAAACAATGGCCACAGGCTGGCTGGTAAGGGCATTCATAAGGGAAGACTTGCCCACGTTCCTTCGGCCGAAAATGCCGATATGTAGTCTTAAGCCCTTGGGGGTATCCTGCATTGTAAGGTTCCTCCTTTGTCTGTGCTTATGCTTAGCCCGCAAGCTCTTATCAGCTTTTGGGCCTTCTTTAGGGTCAGGCAGACCTTTTGGTCATATATCTGGTAATTTTGGCGAAGGTCTTCCGGGGTAAAATTGGGCATGAGCACGTTGGCCCCGGCCCTTAAAGCCATCTTCTGGGCTTTGTCTCCTCCGAGGGTGGCAAGGGCCGTGGTGGCTGGAAGATGAATCCATTTGCACACAAGGCGCGTTACCGCAAGAGTCCTCAAGCTAAGCTCGACGTCTCCTGGAGGGTGGTTGGCCAAGGGGGTGTCTGCCTGGGGGACAAAGGGCCCGATGCCTGCCATATCGGCCTTTATCTCTCCCATAAAGAGCACATCCTCAGCAAGGTCTTCCAGGGTTTGGCCTGGAAGACCTATGATGTTTCCCACACCTATCTCAAAACCGATTTCTTTTAAGAAAAAGATATGCTTGAGCCTTTCCTCAAGGCTCTGGCCGGGGTGAAGCCTTTGGTAAAGCAAGGGGTTTAAAGTTTCGTGTTTCATCAGGTAGCGGTCAGCGCCTGCCTTGCGCCAGAGCTCGTAGTCGGAAAAATCGCGCTGCCCAACCGAAAGGGTAATGGCCACCTCAGCGTGTTCTTTTATCTGGGTGATGATATTGGCAATGTCTTTGGCCCTGTAACCAGGGTCTTCTCCTGACTGAAGCACTATGGTTTTTACTCCAAGACGAGAAATCTCAAGGGCAAGAGAGACAACGGCCTCTGGTGGCATGCGGTAACGTGAAATCTTTTTGTTTTCTTCTCTTAGACCGCAATAGAGGCAACTATTTACGCAATAGTTTGAAAATTCAATAATTCCCCGTATGTGAACCGCCTTTCCTGCGTATTTTTCTCGTATGAGGTCTGCCCTGCCTAACAAGTCCTTGAGAGGGGTCTTTTTGAGCAGTTCTGCTATTTTTTTCTTGTTCATCTTGCTATTATCTCAAAAACGATAACACAATCTCTGGTTAAATAAATTTATTTTCAAAAAATTTTGGACTTTTTTAAAGGCCTTGACAAAAATTTTCTTTTTTATATAGTGTCACGAAATATAAATAAATAACATCAAACTCAATCAAACAAGAAGGATAGTAACAAAAATTTCGGGCTAGGGGCTTTTAATGGGTGTGCAGAAAATTGCTACTTTTTCTCCTTCGGAGAAGACCTTTACCGGTGGGGGGACGTTTCTTCCAGGAGAGGTAAAAGGAATCATCAGGATTAACCCCAATAAGTGCGTTGGCTGTGATACCTGTAGACATCACTGCCCAGCAGGAGCCATAAAGGGCTCTCTTGGTGTTACCCATCATATCGAAGAGGATCTTTGCCTATCCTGTGGGCAGTGTCTGGTCAATTGTCCCTTCGGGGCCATTGAGCAGATGAGCTTCTTAGATGAGGTTTTAAAGCACCTTAAAGACCCTGATTACACGGTAGTGGCTATTATTGCCCCTGCGGTGCGGGTGGCCCTGGCTGAAGAATTCGGAGCCCCTCCAGGCACCCTTACCGTGCATCGCATGCATGCTGCCTTCAAAAAGGCCGGGTTCAGGATTTACGAAAATAACCTTGCCGCAGACCAGACCATCATGGAAGAAGGATACGAATTCATTGCCAAAGTAAGATACTGGCTCCTTGGGGATGAAACGCCCGAGGTAGAAAAATTTGCCAATCACCCCCTGCCACATTTTACTAGCTGTTGCCCGGCCTGGATAAGGTATGCCGAGCTTTATTGGCCTGACATCTTACCCCATATCTCAGGGGCTAAGTCTCCCCAACAAATGGCAGGGGCTACCGTTAAAACCTGGGTGGCCCTTGATATCTGGAATATTGACCCCAGGAAGATTTATACCGTAGGTATTATGCCCTGCACGGCCAAGATTTATGAGGCAAGCAGGCCGGAGTTTAAGAGCGCTTTTCTCTGGCTTAAAGAAAAAGGCTACCTCCCAGAAGACACCCCAGCCTTTCCGGACGTAGATGCCGTGCTCACCACCCGGGATGCAGCGGCGCTTTTCAAACGCTTAGGGATCAACCCCCTTGATATCTCCCCGGAAAAAGAATCGGAACTAACCGAGGTATATACCGGTGGGGCCACTATCTTTGGTAATAGCGGTGGCGTAACCGAGGCCGCCATAAGGACTGCTTACTGTGTTCTCTCGGGCCAGGAACCCGCTTCCTGGAATATCGAAGCGGTAAGAGGTCATACCACAGGCGTGAGAACCGCCAAACTTGCCATCCCCTTAAAGCCTCTGGGAGGAAAAAAGGCGAATTTCCATATTTGTGTGGTAAACGGTATTAAAAACCACCTTGAGCCCATCCTCGAAGAAGTTGTCACTGGCAAGAGCCCCTACCACTTCATAGAAGTGATGAATTGTCCCGGGGGATGCATAAACGGAGGGGGGCAGCCGGTTAATCCCATGGGGACCTCCTGGATAGATCCGCTGCTTCCGCTTCCCTTAAAAGCCTAAAAAAAACTTAGGAGGGTTGCCATGTGTGTGCGTCCGGGAATAAAGGCCCCAGACTTTCGCGCCCAGGCTTACCTTAAGGGCGAGGTAAAAGAAGTAAAGCTAGAAGATTACCAGGGGAAATGGCTTGTTTTGTGTTTTTACCCCGGTGATTTTTCACCTGTATGTGCCACAGAGATTGCCTCTTTAGCGTATATATATCCTGAGCTTCAGGAACTTGGGGCAGAACTTTTGGCAATAAGCGTTGATAGCATTTTTACCCACAAGGTCTGGTATGAGGTTGAACTCGCTAAGATGCTTTCAGGAGAGATTCCTTTTCCGCTGGCATGGGACAAAGGTGCCCAGATATCCCAGCTATACGGTGTCTTCCACCCGGAACTTGGCCTTAGCATGCGTGGCCGGTTCATTATTGATCCTGATGGGTTTATCCAGGCCACCGAAATGCTAAACACCCCGGTGGGACGCCATGTTTCCGAACTCCTGCGTTTGGTAGAAGCCTTTAAATACGTCCGTGAGCACCCTGGTGAAGTCTGCCCTGCAGGGTGGATGCCGGGTGACCCTACCCTAAAGGCCTTCCCAGCACTTGCCGGCAAAGTCTGGGACGTCTGGAAACCACAAAAGGCTTAGGAGGAAGGTATGTCTGAAAAACTTCCCTTTCAATACGAAGAAAAGCCCGCTTCTTTGCTAATTAGCAGGAGAACTTTTTTGAAAATTACGGGGATTCTTACAAGCGTTTTGGCCATTGGGGCCTATACAGTTACCGATTTTGTCAAAAAAAGAAACAAATATATTAAGATGCGTCAGAAAGGTCTTTATAAAGATGACCTAAGATGCCAGAGGAATAATTTACCTGCCTCGCACCTAAATCCTACCGTAGAAAAGTTTTACAGAGATTTTGCTGAACATCCGTTAAGTGAAACAGCTCATCATCTCCTTCATACACACCACTATTATGTTCGTGGAAAACTAAATATGAAAGGAGAAAGACATGGATAAAGTACTGAAATTTTCTGTCACAGAAAAAATATTCCATAACGTTAATGCCGTAAGCTGGTACGTCTTAGCTATTACTGGAATTATTGTTTATTTTAATTTAGCTGGTTCTGAAACAAAAAACTTTCTTATGCAAATACATATCTGGGCAGGTGTAGTTTTTACTTTTAACTTTCTTGCTTTTATTTTTCTCGCGCCTCATCGCTTTTATATCTTAATGAAAAATCTCTTGGAGTGGGATAAAGATACCTTTGCCTGGTTTAAAAACTTGGGCGGTTATCCCAGAAGATTTTTTAAAATTAATATTGGTCCAGAAGAAGTTGCTCCACAAGGAAAATTTAATGCCGGCCAAAAGCTTACTTATCTTTTCTTTATCTTTATGATTATAGCGCTAATTGTTACTGGATGGTTTTTATATTTTGCCAAACACTCCATGGGCAAAGGACTTTTCTTAATGTTTTTTTACCTTCATGTTTGGGGTTCAATTATTACTACTTTAATAGCAACTTTTGGGCATATTCCACTTTCAATAGCTAATAAAGAAGACCTTTTGGCGATGTGGAGGATTGGCCCTGGAACAGTATCTCTAAAATGGGCTAAACATCATAATCCTAAGTGGTTTCAAAATGACGTAATAATGAGACCTTTGCAAAATTGTCGAGATCAGTATTGCAAGCACAACTGCAAGGGATCCGTTCCCATTTTTCGGAACGAAAAATAGGAACGGATCCTTGAACGGGCCTTAAGAAAAGATGTTTTGCAAAGGTCTCATAAAGATAAACGGAAAATAGATAAGAGGGGAGGTATAAAATGTTACAAGTAAAGCTGGACGATAATATTATTCAAGTAAAGCCTGGAACAACAGTTCAGGAACTATTAGATAAACATAACAAAACGTTTTGGTTGCCATTTGAAATCCCTCAAATGAAATATATTCCTAATCCTAAGTGTGCACTCGTAAATATCGTAGAAATAAACGGACAAATTGTTCCAGCGCCTATGCTTAAGGCTTTGCTAGTAAGAAGCAATATGGAAATAAAAACAAAATCACCTCTTATAGAAGAAAAACTAAAAGAAAGACTTGACCTTTTGAAAAACAACGAATGCTATCTAATCAAAAAAATGCAGGAAATGATAGCCGTTGAAGCGGAAAATGCCGGTTTTATCAAATACGAAGAAAGAGCAAAATGGCAGTTTGAGCCCTGGTATTCCCTCCCTGCTTTCTGGCACAACCCCAATACCTGTATCAGGTGCGAAAGCTGTGTGGTGACCTGTCGGGACACCCAGGGAGTCGCAGCCCTTTCTTTTGATCCTGAAAAAGGGGTGCTACTTGCTGATGAAGCCCGCTGTACGAGATGCGGCCAGTGCATTCATGCCTGCCCCATGGGCAAGGAAGCCGGGGTTACCACGGTGTTTAAAAAACACTTTGGCTGCGAGCCCTGCCCTTACGCAAGGCCTTATGCTTCTATCCGCGAAATTGACGACACAGAAAAAGTTTTAGAGGCCTTGCAGGACAAAGACAAATTCGTGGTGGTTCAGTTTGCGCCAGCGCTCAGGGCAAGTATCGGAGAAGAGTTTGGTATGCCCCCTGGGACCCTGGTCACAGGAAAACTTTATGCGGCGCTTAGACGGGTTGGCTTTGACCGTATTTGGGACACCAACTTTGCCGCTGACCTTACCATTATGGAAGAGGGCACAGAATTTATCGTAAGATTAATCAAAGCAGGCCTACTTGACCGCCAGTTTTTACCCTTTGAGATTGAGGCCGAGATCTTAGGCGAGGTTGAGACCGCTTTGCCCCAGTTTACTTCTTGTAGCCCTGGCTGGGTAAAATTCCTGGAAACATTTTATCCTGATCTTATCCCTCATGTTTCTTCTGCCAAGTCCCCTCAACAGATGTTTGGGGCCATGGCCAAGACCTATGCTGCGGAGCGTTTGGGAATCGACCCGCGCAATATGGTGGTAGTATCCCTTATGCCTTGTACCGCCAAAAAATATGAATCAAAACGCGAGGAAATGACAGATGCCTTCCGTTACTGGCTTTCTCAAGGGAAAGTCAAGGAAGACGAAAAATTCTACGACGTGGACTATGTTTTGACCACCAGAGAAACCGCCCGTTTGTTAAAGATGTGCCATATTGACCTTAAGGACATGCCAGAGGAAGGCCCTGATCCCCTGCTAGGTCAGTATACCGGTGCTGCTACTATCTTTGGGCGCACTGGTGGGGTGATGGAGGCTGCCCTGCGCACGGTTTACGAAATAGTCACAGGCAAGACCCTTCCCAAGCTAGAATTCGAAGAACTCGGGACATTAAACGGTGTAAAGACCGCAAGTCTGAAGATAAATGGCAAGAAACTTAGAGTGGCCGTGGTCCACGGACTGGCAAACGCCCGTCGGGTTTGCGAAGACGTGAAAAAAGGCGGAGAATTTTCTGAATACGCCTTTATCGAGTTCATGGCCTGCCCAGGAGGTTGTATTGGTGGTGGCGGACAGCCTATCCCTACCAACTTAGAGACCATCAAGGCCAGAATAGCTGCGCTAAATACCGATGACCAACAGCATGAAATCAGAAAATCACACGAAAACCCCGAAATAAAGCAGGCTTATACCGAATTTTTGAAGCACCCCCTGAGTCATGTTGCCCATGAACTGCTACACACTCATTACATCAACCGTGCCAAGGATCTTAAAGACCCGCGCCCGTTAAATGTCCCTCAGCAGGAACAAACAGAAACTCGTGATTTTCTGCACAGCTAATGGGCCAGTGTTTTACAAAAATCTCGTTTGGAGGGTTAGGACATGTTAACCGCGGGAGAAAAGGCCTGGCGGGAAAAAAGGCTCAAGGAGATCCTCAAGTGGGAGGAAAACTCCCCTTACGAAAATTTTATTGATCCAGCAAAAATCTGGGAGATCCTTGAGCGCAAGAAAAACCCTGACAGGCAGGAAATACTGGACATCATGGCCAAGGCACGGGATAATGCTTCTTCAGGGGCTATGCTTGCCCCTGAAGAGGTTGCTGCCCTGGCTAATCTTAAAGACCCAGAGCTCTGGGAAGAGATATTTGAAACGGCCTTCTGGATCAAAAACAAGGTTTACGGCAACCGAATTGTGCTTTTCTCACCACTTTATATCTCCAGTCTTTGCGTTAACAATTGTGTTTATTGTGGTTTTCGCGAAAGTAACGAATTCGTGGAAAAGAAAAAGCTTTCCCTGGAACAACTTGATGAAGAAATACGTGTGCTAACAGAGATGGGGCAAAAAAGGCTTATTGTGGTTTATGGGGAACACCCTGAAAGTGACGTGGCCTTTATGTGCCAGACCATCGAACGCATCTATAGCCAGAAGTTCGGAAACGGAGAGATAAGAAGAGTAAACGTAAACGCCCCGCCTCTTTTCAAGGAGGAATACGAAGAAATAAAAAAAGTAGGCATAGGGACCTATCAGGTCTTTCAGGAGACGTATCATCCCGATACTTATCGACGTTTGCACCCCAAAGGAACCCTTAAAGGGCCTTTTCGCTGGCGGCTATTTGCCTTACATCGTGCTCAGGAGGCCGGGATAGATGACGTGGCTCTCGGGGTCTTGTTTGGGCTTTACGACTGGCGTTATGAGCTTCTAGGCCTTTTATCCCACGCCCAGGCCCTAGAAAAAGAATTTGGTGTTGGCCCTCACACTATTTCTTACCCCCGGCTTGAGCCTGCGGTGAACACGCCTTTTAGTGTTCATTCGCGCTTTCGCGTAAGTGACGAAGATTTTAAAAAGCTGGTGGCTATTATAAGGCTGATGTGTCCTTATACAGGCTCCATCCTCACTGCCCGAGAACCCGCGCCCTTGCGGCAGGAGCTTATTAGAAAGGGCGGGGTTTCCCAGATGGATGCGGGCAGTCAGATCGCCGTTGGGGGGTATGCCACCTTAAAACGAGAAAATATCCCTGACAAACAGCAATTTATCATCCAGGATACCCGAAGTATCGAAGAATTTATTTTTGATCTCTGCAAAGAGGGGTATTTACCCTCTTTTTGCACGGCATGTTATCGCGAAGGGCGCACAGGCGAGAACTTCATGCCCCTTGCCAAACACGCTACGGTAAAACACTTCTGCATTGCCAACGGGATCCTTACTTTTCAGGAATACCTGCTGGATTATGCCTCACCTCAACTAAGAGAAATAGGCGAAAAAGAGATTATCCCGCGCTATCTTTCATGGCTTGAGGAAAACCTGGCTCCTGCTGCCAAAAGGGTAAGGGAACTACTTGCCAAACAAAAAGAAGGTCGCCGGGATTGTCACCTGTAATGGCCGCTTTCCCCAAAAGTTTTCTACAGGAACTGGCCCATAAAGCATGTGAGCGTTATTCCTTAAAAAGGGTCTATTTCGCCGAAGTTTTGGGCAAAAGAAGGCATTTTTTGACAGGAGCAGGCCAGGAATCCTTTTTACCTTCAAAAAGCGCGGCTCTTAAAGGCAATTTAGTGGTCTTCTGGCAAGGGGAGCTTCCGTGTGCTGAAGAAGAGTTTTTAAACTTTCTGAAAGAAGAGATGAACCAGGGTTTGTGCCGTGAAAAATAGCCGCATTGAGCATGATCTTTTGGGTGAAAGGGAAGTGCCTTCTCAGGCCTATTGGGGGATCCATACCCTTAGGGCCCTTGAGAACTTTCCTCTTTCTCCTTATCGGGTGCACCCTGAGCTGATAACAGCCCTTGCCATGGTTAAGAAGGCCTGTGCCAAGGCCAATCTTGAGCTTGGCTATCTTCCGGAAAAAATAGGGCAAAGCATTATAGCCGCCTGTGACGAGCTCATGGCCGGGGAGCTTGCCGATGAAATCGTAGTGGATGCCCTTCAGGGTGGTGCCGGAACATCCACCAACATGAACATAAACGAGGTGATAGCCAACCGGGCCAACGAGCTTTTAGGCGGGAAAAAAGGAGATTATCATCTGGTGCATCCCCTGCACCATGTAAATCTTCATCAATCCACCAATGATGTTTATCCCACCGCCATCAAAGTCGCAGCCACACGGCTTTTAAGGGAACTTGAAGCCAGTTTGGCCAAGCTCCAGGCTGCTTTTCAAGAAAAGGAAAAAGAATTTGCTTCCATAAGAAAGATCGGGCGCACCCAATTGCAGGATGCCGTGCCCATTACCCTGGGGGTTGAGTTTTCGGCCTACGCCGAGGCCCTGGCACGGGATAGGTGGCGGGTATTTAAGTGTGAGGAACGCCTAAGGGTAGTTAACCTGGGAGGCACTGCGGTAGGAACAGGGATCGGGGCACCCAGGAAATATATCTTTCTCGTGGTGGAAAAGCTTCGCGAGATTACTTCTCTGGGCTTAGCCAGGGCTGAAAACATGGTAGATGCTACCCAGAACCACGACGCCTTCGTGGAGGTATCCGGCATCCTAAAGGCCCACGCGGTAAATCTCTTTAAAATCGCCTCTGATCTTCGTCTGCTTTCTTCAGGTCCTGTGACCGGACTTAGAGAAATCAGGCTCCCTGAAAGGCAGGCCGGCTCTTCCATCATGCCTGGCAAGGTCAATCCTGTGATTTGTGAAGCGGTGACCCAGGTGGCCATCAAAGTCATGGCGAATGACTTTATTATTACCCAGGTCTGCCAGCACGGAGAGCTTGAGCTAAATGCTTTTTTACCTCTGCTAGGTCATGCCTTGCTTGAGAGCCTTTCCCTTCTCATAAAAGCCAATCAGGTATTTAGAGAAAAGTGTGTAGAAGGTATTTCAGCCAATCAAGAAGTTTGCCAGGGTTATTTTAACCGCAGCTGGGGGGCGGTTACCGCGCTGGTGCCTTTTATCGGTTACGAAGCAGCCACCGAGGTAGCTCAATTAGTGCAAAGCACGGGCAAAAGCGTGCGGGAAATAGTGCTTGAAAAGGGGCTCCTTGACGAAGAAACCCTTGACTGGCTCCTTTCTCCTGAAGCCTTAACGGCGCTTGGATATCGAGATTAGCAATTGTTTTAGTAGAGACCTTTAAGGCCCCTTCAGGATCCGTTCCTATCTTTCGTTCCGAAAAATGGGAACGGATCCCTTGCGGTTGTACTAGCAATACTGATCCCAATGATTTTGCAAAGGTCTCTAATAGTGTTATTTTTTGTAATTTCGCAAAGATTTTCGTTATAATCTTAGATTTGATGAATCAAAAAGAAGCTCTCCCTTGGGGAATTCTCGACGAGAAAGATTGGCTCATATTAAAAGACCTTTACGCCACTGCTCCTGACTGTGCCAAGTTTCTTTCAAGAAGACTCCGCCTTGACCTTGGAGACACCATGGAAAGGCTTCGTAAGCTCGAAGCCCTGGGTTTTCTTGAAAGGGTAGGGGGAAGGTTTCTTAAGAAAAAGGGGCTTAAAAAACCCAAGCACATGAACCATACCTATTACGAACTCTCAAGGCCCTGCCGCCTGTATTTAAGGAAGATACTTTTTGAAGGGCAATAAAAAAGGGGGCGCAAAGCCCCCCTTTTTCTGATCAGGATTTTAATTTTTACCGGAAACAACCTCTTTCAATGGCGTGATACATAACCTTAAAAATATCTATGTTATCTCTATAATCACCATCATAGCGAGCTTTCAGCGCGACCGAGCAAACTCCCTTGGCATAGATAGGGATGAGACTATTGGTGTGATGATGCCAGCCTTCACAACCAACACCCCAGCACTGGTTTTTGATGACATCGTCACCGGTTACATCGCCTACAGGTTGAAGGTGACCGGTTTCGTGATCTGCAGTAACAATAACAAGGGTATTGTCCCAATTGCTGCCGTTAGTGGGATCATTTACCCAGTCGATGACGGCTTTTACCGCATTATCGAAGTCAATCATTTCTTCAAGCAAGCGGGTCATATTGTTGGCGTGTCCGGCCCAGTCAATAGCTCCTCCTTCAATCATCACGAAAAAGCCATCTTCATCTTGTTCCAGCACATGCAGAGTAGCCTTGGTCATAGTTTCAAGAGAAGGAACCGAAGAGATGAAGGCCTGGCCGCCTACTTTCCAGTCATCTTCAGGGTTTCCGTCGTCAATATTACGGGAGAACTGAAGGGTATCGGCTACACGGGCCAAACCAAAGACACGTTTCGGCATAGGCCCACCATGAAAGAGTCCGTCTCCGTCGGCCAGGTCTTCAAAATCAGCCTTTTCATCTACAAAGACTCTGCCTCTAAAACCGTTTACGACTTTTTCATACAGGGTTTCGCCGTCCTGGTCATCAATATAGGGGCCTTTGTTACGGGAGAAGTAATAGTAATTGGGCTCCTCACGAAGATTGCCATTATCGTCATAATACGGATGTCCCGCGCCCATGATCACGTCTAAATTTGAAAAGATCATCTGTCTTGCAATTTCACCGTAGTTTTTACGATACTGAGTTTTGGCGATAAAAGCAGCTGGTGTTGCATGGGAAAAAGGAACGCTGGTAACTACACCGGTAGCCATGCCTTTGGCTTCGGCAAAATCTACGACAGTAGGGTAGTATTTAACGGTATAGGGTTCATCAGCGGGATAGCCTTCAGGTTTAGCTACAACATTTAAAGCGTATTTTACGGTTTTGTGTCCTGAGGCCAGGGCACTACCTGCAGCGGCAGAATCTGTAGCACCTTCATCAACATAAGCAGGAACAGGCTGGATTTGCCAGGGCGTATAGCCTCCGAGGGTGGGATCATAGGAACCAAGTTCTGACGGATCATCCCAATACTCACCAGAAAGCCCGCCTTCACCGGTGGAGTTGCGCATAAAAGTTGTCATGTAGCCGAAATTAGGCAAGCTTTCCATATTGGTCTTTGAAACATTTAAGTATTTGCGCAGGGCATCAACATGCCAATAGCCCATGCCATCGCCAATGAGCAAAATTACATACTTTGCCTTTTTGGCCTGGGGTTTATGATAGGCAAATCTGTGGGCTGCTTTAGCATCAAGCCCGTAAACTAGTACCAAACAAACGACAAACAACAGTAAGAAACGTAACCTTTTAATCATTTTCCCCCTCCTATTTTTTTATTTTTAGGCCCTTTTGGTCCTGAGGCCTAAGTAGCCGAGAAAACTTAAAGCAAGACCAACTAACATTACGGTGGACGGCTCAGGGACAGGATTAGGTGAATTTACCGGGGCTGAAAAATCAATGCGATATGAAATGGTATCTCCTGTGGTTCCATCCCAATAAGCCAAAGGTTGATTGCTTTGTGGGGCAAATTGTTGATCGTAAGGAGAGTCAGGAAAAATTTCGTTATCAAAAATATCATAGGGATCATAGTCATAAGAGGAAATACCAAGGTAATAAATTCCTGCGGGAAGATTAGCATCATAAATACGGGAGGTTAAATCTGTAGTAGTATCATCATTTGCCCATACTCCGTATCCGTTAACATCGAAAAGGAAAAGCTGGGTATCAAAATCTGGTTGATTCACTGGGTCGGGATTAACAGTAGTTATTTCGAGAGCACCGCCATTCCAAGAGAAAACGAAAAGATCCGCACTGTTTTGCTCTACGGTACCAAAAATCTGGGTAGTCGCGTTGATAACTTCGTGGGCTGTATCAAGTGTTTCACCGGCATCACCTACTTCAGTAAAAGAAACCGCATAACCCTTACCAATACCTAATAAAAGCCAAACAACTAAACCCAAGACAATCTTTCTCATAGTCCCCCTCCTAAATTTTGTTTTGGATGGATTATCCCTGGAGAAAGTTACAAAGGTTTTACTGAGCCTTTAATTTTTGGTGACCGATCTTTGCTCGGGAAGGGGGTTGTTTTTGTCTGTAACGCTTGCAAGTAAAAATTACCGGGGGAAAGCTATAATTTGGCTTGTCCAAAATTTATGTTATTACTTCATCAAAACTTGATTTGTCTATCAAGAAATTTGCAAAAAAATTTTTGAGATGCCTACTGCTTTGACCGACAGTAAAGAAGAGTTTACAAAATCAAAATGGAGGCCCCTTTTCATGCTCTTTAAAAATGTTTGTAAAATTTTAATCTTGGGATTTTTAGTTTTATTGTTTTTTGGGCAAAGCTTATCCGTTAATGCCGCTCAAGTTAGGTGGGCCACCCATAGTTTTACCAATCTTGCTCATCGCGGGACTTATCCTGAAAGTATTAAACGCCTTGGATACCAAAAGATTCAAGTTGATCTGTCTCCTATTGTTGGGAGCAACGTATTGAGGGCGACACTTTTCGTAAATATTAATCCATATTGGTACGTTCGCTTTCAAAAAACTCAGGAACGTAAATTCTGTCTGGTAACAGAAGAGAATCCAGAAAACTGTTTGCCACCTAAGCCACCACGTTTCCAATCTTTTGATGTCACCCAGGCAGTAAAAGATGCTGTTTCTGCCGGAAAAACAAGCATAATCTTTCTTCTCAAAACTGCTCCAGCTCACGATTTTGGAAACCCGCCCTTTTATAAAGACGAAGAAGGAAATACGCTCATACATCTCGATGTTACCTGTGATAGACCGCTTCCTGAAAACCATGCCTATGTCTCACAGCCTTTGGGGCTATCGGCCTACGCAAAAGATGGAGATACCATGCTTGTGTGGCGGGACCCCGACCCCATTATCAATAGTAACGACATTACTATCGAGGAATACAAAAATTTCCTGAAAAAGGCCAATAATCCCCATGAGATTCGTTTTCGTATATACCGTAGCGAACAACCTATTACTCCTGAGACCATTGCTCAGGCTAAACTGATTGACGAGATAGATCCTTTTAGTATCTGGGATGAGGAATTTTACGGAGCTCTTTGGACAAACGCCTCTTTCAACAATAAACCTGTCCCAAGACTTCCTGTTAAAGACGGGGTTCTTGCTGATTACGACCAGGGGATTTACGTGTTCCGTAATGAAACCACAGGCCAGTTTTATTATGCAGTGGTAAAGGCCATCGATGGCCAGGAAGACTTTTCTCAAATAGTTCCCGGAGAAAATTCTCTTAAAGAGCCTGTCAAAGAATCCCCCGGGTCTGGGCTGGTACTTTTACGTTTAAAAGAGATTCGTGATAAGTTTTACTATGTAGATGGTCCTATTGAGATGAATTTTTTTGTGCGCTGGGAAGCCCCTCCTTATTCCAATAAACCAAGTGCCCCTTACAACTATTTAGTGGCAAGGTCTCTTAATCCCAAACACCAACCTCCAGGCGATATTCATTCTGTAGATATTGGTCTGCACTGCTGGGGTGGTTCTCTTCTTTCAGGTTATCTCTGGTGGTACGAAGCAGAAAAAGGTTCTCTCTTGGTCACCACTAACCAAAGGCCTTATGATTGGTGGACAGCCTATAGCACTGCTTATGGTACCTATCTCAATTATACGGACACCACTGTCGAAAATTATAACCAAAGGCGCATTCTTTCATTTGTTAACGACTTTGTAGCCAAACACTGGCAGATAGATCCCGAACGTATAATTCTATCTGGCCGCTCTATGGGTGGCTCAGGGGCTGTGATGTGGGGGGTGCGTGCTGGAAATTACTTTGCCTATGTTAAAGCTGGTGTGGGAATTTACATTCCCAAAGAGAGTCCAGGTTTTACCAATAGTTTTTATAAGGTTTTTGGCTATCCTTCCTGGAACATACCATACGATGACACTGGACTTGATGCATATACTTATTGGGATACTGAACGGTGGCTCTATCAAAACGTCACAAAGGAAACTCCTTTTATCGTTTTTGCCAATGGTCGAAATGACAACGCTATTGGTTGGCCACAGGCTTGGAAAGTTGTAAAGGCTATGATAGCCACCAAGCGGCCATTTGTTTTTCGCTGGGATATGAGCGGACATGGTTGTCGAGCACATTTCCCAGGAGGAGGGGACCGTACGCCGACTATCTTGATACGCAAGGATCAAAGTCTTCCTGCTTTTACTAACTGTTCTCTTGATACACCTCTGGGGGAAACCCCTGAAGAAGCTCCAGAAAAGGGCCAGATCAATTATTATCTTCTCTGGAAAACAAACGATCTTGTGGACGAACAATCAAGCTGGGAAATCACGGTTTACCTTTCTCAAAAAGCTCCTAAAGATTCCTGTACGGTAGACATAACCCCGAGACGCTTACAGCGGTTTAGTGTTAAGAAGGGTCGTACTTATCACTGGCGTAATATTGATCTAAAAAGCAATACCGTTATTCAGGAGGGAAAAGTTTTTCCTGATGAATACGGACTTTTGACCCTTCCAGGTGTAATAGTTAAAAAGACTGCCAACAGGATTTTGATTTCCGAAAACAATTTCTCTTTGGTCCTAAATCCCTTGGAAATCGATGAACCTTTGGTTGTTGGACGCTCGGCAACTTTGGCAATTAAAGCAACAGGAGGAATCAAACCTTACTATTTTGCCTTGACCAATGGCTCCTTACCTCCGGGACTTTTTTTCGATGAAAAAACAGGAGAAATAGCTGGAACCCCACAAAAAGAAGGCTCTTATATTTTTGAAATAACTATTAGTGATAGTTCAGGACAAACAGTTCGAAAAAACTATATCCTTACCGTTCATCCTGAAAGATTGCCGATACCCACCACAGAAGACGAAGAAGTCTCTGAGGCGCAAAAAATTGTTGTTTCTCCTGAAGAGGCTGAAGCCCTACCTTCTATTGTGGCAAGTGCACCTCCCTATAGCACCATTTTACTTGAAGATGGCTATTACAAGTTAAATAAAACGATTTGGATCCGCAAAGAGGGGATAACAATTAGATCTTTTTCGGGAAATCGAGAAAAAGTGATACTTGATGGTGATTTCAAGGTAGGGGAAATTATAGGTATTTTAGCACCTAAGGCAACCATAGCTGATTTAACAATCAAACGCGCTAAATATCATGCTATTCACTTGGGTGGAAACGGACATTACGTAAAATTACTGAATCTCCACCTTCTGGATTGTGGTGAACAACTAGTCAAGATCAATCCTAGTGCTCAAGGCGACATGAACGACTATGGAATCCTTGCTAACTCCCTTTTAGAATATACTGATGAAGGACGTATCAATATTCGTGATCCTTTTGGCAACGGTGCTTGCTATACCAACGGGATTGACGCCTTAAAAGCCAGAGGTTGGCGTGTGGTTAATAATGAGTTCAAAAACATATATTGTTTGCCTGGCCGAAGTCTTCCTCAGGCAATACTTTTTTGGCAAGGTTCCCGGGACACTATTATCGAAAACAACAAAATTATAAATTGTCCGGTAGGGATACAGTTAGGTCTTGGTAGCAATCGCCTGCGTAATTACCCAGATTTAAATTATTTTGCCCCTCACATTGGGGGAGTAGTGCGCAATAACTTTATATTTGCTGATATCAACCATTTGTTTGATACCGGTATCGGCCTTTGGGGTGCCAAGGACGTAAAAGTTTTAAACAACACCATATTTACGCCCGATCATGATTCCTTTGCTAGCATTGATCTCCGTTACCAGGATACCCAAGCTTTTTTGGCCAACAATCTGCTTTATAAGCCGGTAACCTATCGTGGAGGAAGCGCAGAGGAAAGAAAAACGGTATTAGCCCAAGCGGAATGGTTCAGGGATCCTGAGGCTGGAGACCTTCATCTTGCTTACGAAGTTCCTGAGCTGGTAGATCAAGGAATTTCTCTCGGAGACGATCTGGTTTACGACATAGATGGCATAGCCCGTCAGGGATTGCCTGATGTGGGAGCAGATGAGTGGCAACCCCTTCTTTGTGCACCAGGGAATTTAAATGCTTGCTTTTCTCCTGATGAGTGTGCAAACGCTGGCGGCTTTTGGTACGAGGAGGAGTGTCACGAAACACCGCCTAAAGTTTTAGCAGATTTGGTGGTAAAACGCGTTGTTACTCCCCGATACTGGCGCCATGAAAGACGTGTGAAAGTTACCGTATTGATAGAAAATGTCGGCTCTGCCAATGTCCAGAAACCTTTTGCCGTGGAGCTTTATTTTGGAGAGGACTTGATTGCCAAAAAATTAGTTTCAAACGTTGCAAAAGGTAAACGCAAGCTCGTAATATTCCGAGTATTAGCTCCCGAGAGGCCACAAAGGTTTGACTTAAAAGTTATAGTCGATCGAGAAAACCTCATTTCTGAGACTGATAAAACTAATAATTCGGGGAAAAAGTCGATCATTATACGGTAAATTCCTAAGAGACCTTTGCAAAATTGTCAGGATCAGTATTGCAAACAAACCGCAGGGATCCGTTCCCATTTTTCGGAACGAAAAATAGGAACTGATCCTGAACGGGCCTTAAGAAAAGGTGTTTTGCAAAGCTCTCTCCTATTAAAATTAGTTGACGCCATCGAAGTCTTATTAGAAAATTGCAACACAATCACATTAAGCTTTGGAGGGATTTATAATGACAAGCCAAGAATTGCAAGAACTTGAAGACCTTCTAAAAAACTGGGCTCCTTCTCCTGCCAAGGAGGCCTTTCTTCGCCTGCGCAAGGCCTTAGAGGCGCTAGAAGGGGTGGAAATATCATTTAAGGCCCGGCCTGGAATTACTTATTCGCTTAGGGGTAAACACCCACAACAAAATAAACGTCCTCTTTTTGTCATGATTGATGTAATCGACGATGATCCCTCTAACCGCTGGCTTTCAGTTTGTTTTTACGATGCCTTAATTTCTGATCCCAAAGAACTTGGCAATTTTGTGCCTGGAGGTCTTTTGGGAGAGGATGCACGTTGTTTTGATCTAGAAGATTTCAAAGAAGAATTATTAGCCTATCTGGAAGAAAGACTTAGTGAGGCCTACCAGCGTGCTTCGCAGGAAGGTTCTTAATACTTAATAATAGTTGATCACAGAGCCTTTCTGAAAAATTTTTCAGGGGGGACCATGAAAAAGTTTTTGCTGATTTTTTCTTTGCTTTTGTTTTTAATCCCTTTTTTGGAAACTGCTGTCTTCGCCAAAGATAGTCCCAAAGTAGCAATTGTGATTGCTCAACACGGCTTCCGGGAAGAAGAACTCTTTGAACCCAAAAAAATACTTGAAAAACATGGCTTTCAGGTAGATGTAGTTTCTATTAAGCAGGGCAAAGCTACGGGGATGTTTGGCACAGAGATACAAGTTAGCAAAACCCTTTCAGATATTAATCCTAATAAATATCTTGCTCTTTTAATAGCTGGTGGAGTAGGGGCTCCAAAGTATCTATGGGGAAATAAAACTCTCATTTCCCTGGTTAAAGAATTTTACAAAGAGAACAAAGTGGTAGGTGCTATTTGTCTTTCTCCGGTGGTTTTGGCCCAGGCAGGTATTTTAAAAGGTAAAAAGGCTACCTGTTGGCCGGCGGAAGCGGCTATTGAGGAGCTAAAAAAATATGGTGCCATTTACGATCCACGGGGCGTGATTGTCCAGGGAAAGATTATTACGGCTAAATCTCCCGATTATGCCAAGGAATTTGCTAAAGAAATCCTAAGACTTTTGCAAAGAAGATAAATATTTTTTATTGAGCTGCTTATCTCGTCCTGCCAGTCATTGCCAGAACCTGCTGTTTTTTTCAGCAACGCTGCCTCCCTTGGAAATTTTTTTGGTATAGACTGGATAGAAAAGATTGCATTTCAATTTTTTATATACTAATTTAATAAATACTAATCGAATACTAAAAAAGCCAAGCCTTGCTATACCAGGTGTTTTCCGTATTATTTGCGAGAAAATAGTAAACGAAACTTCTCGGAAAGAGCTTCGTTAGCATTCTCTTCAGTAAAGGGTACAGGTAAGAAAAGGAGGATAATCGTGAGGGAGAAGACTTATATATGGTCACTACCTACAAGGGTTTTTCATTGGTTAATGGGTTTGGGGTTTGCTGTTGCTTATTTAACAGGTGACTTTGAAAAGTCTCATAACATACACTATACTTTTGGAGCTCTTGCTGGTTCGTTAGTATTTTTTCGTATTTTGTTTGGCATTTTCGGCCCAAGATACTCAAACTTCAAGGATTTCCCCTTAGGGCTTGCTGAACTTACCAATTTTATTAAAAACTATCTTTCTAAATCTACAGCTTATCCTGGTCATAATCCTATTGCTTCCGTTGTTATGTTACTTATCTTAGCGACAGTTTTCTTGACTTCTATCTCTGGTTTTATACTATACGTTACCGAAAGCAAAATGTATTCTTTAGGGTTTAACAAAGAATTCCTTGAAGATTTTCACGAATCACTAGCAAACTTTTCTTTATTTTTAGTTTTTATTCATTTGATAGGAGTCATTATTTATCAGATCTTTCATAAAGAATCAGGAACTTTCCAATCGATATTTACAGGATATAAAAACATTGAAGGCGAAGATGTAAGGTTAACAGGTTTTCATAAAAGCTTTATTCTTGTTTGGTTTTTATGTTCTTTTCTCCTTAGTTTATTAGCTTATAGCCTACCCCCTGTTGAGGCAGAACATGCATTTGAAAAAAATGGAGAGGTTGAAGCCATCGAAGAGCATGAAGAAGGTGGACAGGAAGATGATGATCATGGATACGAGAACGATCATCATGAGGATGATGATGAACATGAAGAACATGATAACGATTGATTTGATGCCTTTGCAAAACGCCTGGGATCCGTTCCTATTTTTCGCAGCGAAAAATGGGAACGGATCCCCTTTCGGTGAATCCTTCGCCTTCGGTTCAGGAATGCCACAATGATGCTTAGAAGCTCACTCTCGAAAGCCAAGTGAGGAAGGAAATACGGTTGCGAGCTAGCGTTTTAGCACCAGCAGGCGGTATGAGCCAAACATCTTTCCCATCTCATCCTGCCAGGGGTTTTCCACCACCGCAATCAGGCGGCTGTCAGGAGACACGGCAAGGTGAAAAAAGCATGGTCCAAGGGTGGGGAAATAGCCGGCAAACCTTGTAAGGCCTCCTCCTGGCCGGGTCAGGTCAAAGACGAGCACGCCAAACTGCCGCACCCTTACGTCTTCACGCCTGAAAGCCGCCGCCGCCACGGCAAGGGTTTTCCCTTGCGGGTCAACGGCTACCCCCTGAAGCTTAAAAGGCGAGGGGAACTGCCAGAGGACTTTGGCACTTGCAGGCTCAACGGCAAAGAGCATCCGGGCTTTGGGGTGTGGGCCGGCAGGCTTGTCTCCGGCCATGGGAAGGCCGTAAGGAAGGGTGCTCTCCCCTGAGACCACGTAGAAAATGCCGTTTGCGCCAAAAGTCCCGTAGCTTAGACTTGCAGCAACCGGAAAGCCGCCAATTACAATGGGTGTAGCAAGGTTTAAGGTGTGAAGTAGCCTTTTGGCCTTAAGGTCAAAGATAAAGAGCCTGCCATCGCTTGCCCCCAGGGCCCCAAAGTGGCCGTCAGGGCTTACGGCAACAGACTCCCAGGCAGAAACCCGCTTAAAATAGGGTTTAAGCGGCGTAAGCTGGTAAATAAAAATTTCTTTGCCGCTACGTCCAGAAAGAGCAACAAAGCTTTGGGGAGGTGGCCCGGGTTTTTGCCTGTCCCCCTCATACTCAGAGGGCATAAGGGTAACGGTAGCCACCACCTGGCCTTTGTGGTCAGCATCAGCATAGATCATGGTCACCGGGGCCGGGCCGTCTTTAGGGTAGGCCCAGCGCACCTGGCCAGCAGGGCTTAGCCGCCAAAGGCGTGAAAGCCTGCGCCAGGTGCTCTTTTCCTCGTCATACCAGGAATGAAGCCCAAGCACCAGGAGATCACCATTACGAAGCACCTTTAGCCGGTAAATGCCAGGCAGTTGATAAACACCATAGATGTCGCCCGGGGCGGCCGGGGTGCCGCGCTCAAGGCTTTTAGCGGTGTTAAAACACCAAAGCCTTTTTCCTGTTTTGGTTTCAAGGGCGCAGACTTCGGCGTCCGGGCTCTGGGCCCCGTAGTAAAGCACGCGGCCGTCCTCTGAAAAGGCCACCCTTTTTACCATGCCTTCAGGGACTCGCTTTTCCCAGATGAGACGCCCGCTTTCTGCGGAAAAGAGCATGAGCCTTCCGGTAAAGGTGCCAAGGGCAAGCATTTTGCCGTTTTTTGAAAAGCGCAAACAGGCGTCTGCAGGATGCCCAGCACGGGCATAAAAAGATACGTCTTCAAGCTCTTTTTCCCACAAAAGCTCAAGCCCAAAGGCCTTAACTTTTTTCAAATCGTAGGCCAAAGCCCCCTTAGCAGCTAGCAAGAAGCTAAACGTATTTACGAAAAAAAGCATAAAAAGGCCTAAGCACCTCGGCATAAAACACCCCCTGAAGATAGGCCCAAAAAAGTATTTTCCCCAAAAAAATCGCCAAAAGTAATCCCATAAGCACCAGGGAAAGGGCCCTTTCCATCCACGGCCAGGGCGGCAAAAAGTAATTTTTAGCCGGGGCCAGGGGATCAAAGCCTCTGGTTAGAAGCGTATCCGCAAGGGTACGCGAGTCCCTTATCGCCCTAACGAGAAGCGGATACACCACGGCCATTTCCGTGCGCAGGGTGTAGATGAGACCACGTTGAAAAGGCCGATAACCCCTTAGCCTTAAAGCCTGGCGCACCAGATGCAAATCCTCAGCAAGACGGGGAAGCGCCCGCACCGAGGCCGCGGCCATAAGGCTTAAGCCTCTGGGCAAAGGAAGCGCCCCCACAGCCCGAAAAAGCATTTCAGTAGAGGTTGAATTTATGAGATAGGCCCCGACCGAAAGGGTCGCCACAAAACGCAGGCTTTGAATGAGCCCGTAACGAAAGCCCTCCTTGATAAAGCAAAGCCCGGGGAAGGTCTCACTTGGAGGCACAAGACAAAAGACGATGGTGCGCGGGAAGTCCTGATAAAAGAGCCCCTGACTTACCATGATGCCCCAGACAGTAGTAGAAACCAGAAGAAAAAAGCCTTTTAACCAGCTTCTTGAGGGCCAGGCAGCCAAAAACAAAAATACCGACCCCAGGGCCAGAGCCATAAGAGAAAAAGCCTGGTCTAAGAGCACCGAGAGCCCGGAAATAACAAAGACCAGGATGAATTTCGTATAAGGATGAAGACTTTTCACCGCGTTTCCTCCTCAATCTTTCCTTTTTCAAAGCGCAAAATGCGGGTGGCAAGGGCGTATGCCAGGTCTTCGTCGTGGGTGGAAAAGACGACAAGCTCTGCCCCTATGGCCTTAAATAAGCGCAGGGCGTTTTGGGGATCCTGGGCGGTGGTGGGTTCATCAAGCAAAAGCACCTGAGGACGCCCGGTAAGTAGCGCGCCAAGGGCTACCCGCAGGCGTTCCCCACGGGAAAGGGAAAAGGGCGCGCGTTTAAGCTTATCAAAAAGATGAAGCATCTTTGCTACCTGAGACACCCGAGGCTCTATTTCCTTTCTGGTAAAGCCGAGGTTTTCCAGGGAAAAAGAGAGTTCTTCGGCTACTTTGGTGCGGATGAGCATGAGGTCTGGGTCCTGGAGCAAAAGACCAAGGGCAAGCCTTTTTCGGTCTTGGGGTAGGAGGTAGCGTATCTCGCCCTTAACAGGCTTTTTTAATCCGGCCAGAAGATGCAAGAAGGTAGTCTTTCCCGAACCATTTGGCCCAAGGAGGGCCACCTTTTCGTCTTGGTAAAAAGAAAAGTTTAGCCCGCTAAAAAGAGGCGGTCTTTTAGGGTAGGAAAAGTACAGGTTTTTGATCTCAACGGCCTTTTGCCCTTTAGGCGGGGAGGGCAGGGGTTTAACCTCCTTTTTAGGAGGCGTAAAATCTTTTGGTTTGCCAAGGAACTTGGGCCTACCCTCTTCGAGATAAAGTAGCCGATCAACCCTTGGCAGGACATATTCCAGGCGGTGTTCGGCAATGACGATGGTCATGCCCTGTGAGGCAAGTCTTTTCAAAATACCCATAACAGTTTGTGCGGCCATAGGGTCAAGCTGGGAAAGGGGCTCATCAAGCAAAAGTAGCTTTGGCGAAACCGCAAGGGCCTGGGCGATGGCCACCCGCTGGCGCTCCCCGCCTGAAAGGGAAGAAATTTCCCGGGCTTCGTATCCCGAAAGCCCGACTTCAGCAAGGGCCTTCTTTACCCGTTTAGTGACCACTTCTTTAGAAAGCCCGAGATTTTCAAGGCCAAAGGCCACTTCGGCAAAGACCGTGTCTGCCAGAAGCTGCTCTGCTGGGCTCTGAAACACCACGGTCACCTCTGGAAAGAGCTTAACAGGCGAGATAGGCCAGGTTTTTCCAAGGACTTTTACCAGGCCTTTAAATTCGCCTCCGGCCTCATGGGGAATAAGCCCGCAGAGCACGGAAATAAGGGTGCTTTTGCCTGAGCCGGTTTCTCCTGCAAGTAAAAAGATTTCGCCCTGTCTTACCGCAAAACTTATGTCTTTTAAGTTTGAGCCCGGGCTTTTGGGGTAGCGGTAGGAAAGGGCCTTCACTTCAATTACGGTCATCTTTCAAGCTCCTTTAGATAGCCGCCAATCTTAAGCCCAAGGGCTGCCCCAAAGAGCGTATACAAAAACCCCTTAATCCCGATAGAAAGCACCAGATACCAGTCCGGGAAAAAGAGCCGGTAAAAGGTCATGTGAAGTACCAGGGAAGAAAAGGTCTGCACGGCATCTGCCACAGAAAGGGCGATGACTGTGCGCAAGCCCTGGGGCTTTTTGTAGCAGAGAAAGAGGAACAGGGCGGCCTCAAGCACCAGGACCTTGGCCCCCAGGAAAAAGGGGTCTGTAGCCCGCATTCCACCATAAAGCACTACCCCCATGAGATAATGGATAAGGGCGGTTAGGGTGGCAAAGCCGGGTTTAGGCACCAGGACGAAAATAGCCGTAAACACCGCGTAGTGGATGATTTCGGTAATAAGCCCGCCCACCAGCACATTGAAAGGCCCAAGAAGGGCGTAGAGGATGTTTGAGATGGTGCCCCCCAGGAAATCAAGGCCAAAGGCCACCGCGCCGGCAAGGGCCATGAGCGAAAGTTCTCTCATGGAAAAGCCTTTTAGCAGGCGGCGGTGCCCCAAGATAACGTAAAGGCTAAAGAGTAGCCCGCAGGCCATAATCACAAGAAGGCTTGCGGCAAGCCAGGGTTTACCCTGGGTAACGCCAACAAGGCGTTCTTCTACAAGGACGGGATCTTTTTCGCCCAGGGGATAGACCTTTATGCGAAAGAGGTATTCCCCGGGTTTGGCCTCGCCATATATGGGAAGCACCACCTTGGCCGTGCCGTAAGGGGCAAGATAGGCAAAGGCCACAGGCTCTTTTACGTGCCCGTCCCCATAGGCCGGGGGGTAAAAACCCAGGGCGCTTTTCCCGGTCCTAGGATCAAGAAACTCGGCCTTAAGCAAAAGGTTCACCGGGATGGGGCTTTTGTTTTTGAGCACCAATGTCTGGTAGGCATAGGGAAGATAGCGGGAGTAGCCCTTTTCTTTTATCCCCAGGCGATAAGCCAGGTCCTGAAAAAGAAGGTTTGGCAAGACAATGAGCCCCTCGCGCCGGTAACGCAGACTTAGCCCGGACTCGTCTGTGGGAAGGTGCCAGGCGACTATCTCAATCTTTCCCTTAAGAGACACGTATTTGCGCGTAAAAGAAAAGAAGACCCTGGCTTTTTTGGTTTCTAGCAAAAGGGTTATGGGTTTTTCCCCTTCAAAACAAAGCCTCTTGCGAAAAAGCCTTCTTTCGCCCTCGCCAAGTCTGTCTTCCTCGTCAGCTATTTTTAAAGAAAGGCCAGGGTGGTAGGCCGTAACAAGGAGGCCGATTTCAGCACAAGGGTCTTTGCTTGAGACCAAAAACTTTTCCCGAAGCGTTTTATCTGGAAAGAGCAAAAAACGCCTCTCTGGTGCCCCAAGTGGCGCCATCACCGAAACCGTGGCAAAGGGTTTTGTAGCCGGGGCCTTAAGAGAAAGCCTATTCCCTCTGGCCTCCAGGACGTAAGTCTTTCCTGGCTTCCAGGGAAAGACCAAAAGTGCGTCAGGCCCGGCAAGAGGCGGGTAAGAAAGAATAAGCCTTCCCGCTTCGTTATAAAGGGCAAGGGTAGTCCTTGGCGGAAGGCCTGAGACCTCAAGCCCAAGCGGGGTAAAACGCGCCCTAAAGGATACAGGATCCCTTGCGCAGGCACAAATCAAAAACAAAAAGAAAAAGCCTGCCAGGGTCTTCTTTAGCAAGAAAAGGGGCTTGGCAGAAGTGTCAATACTTTCGGCGTAAGCGTTAGACCTCACAGGGAAACCACCCCGGTGGTCTTGCCGAGTTCGTTTTCCCACTTGGCGCAAAATCCCCTGGCCAGGGCCGCTATCAGGAGCTTTCTGGGGTCGTCCTGATAGGGGATGAGTTCTTTAAACAGGAGGTAAAAATCTTTGCGGCGCTGGGCCAGGGCGCAGGCGACAAGGGCGGCCTGGTCAAGGAGGACTTCGGCCTGCATGTCCTTGGGGATTAGCCTTAAGCGCACCTGATCCCAGAGGTGCACGTAGGAAAGCACGTGGGCGACAAGCCCGGTATCACTTAAAAGGGCGTATTTGTTGCGCAAAAACCAGTCGTATATCTCAGGGCTTAAGTGCGCGGATAGGGCTGAAAGCAGGGCCTCCTCGCCAAGGCCAAAGCGTTCCAGAAGCCTTGGCACGTAGCGGATGGTCTCCTTGGTGCGTTTGTTTTGGAGAGAAAGGGCCTGAAAAAGGGCCGCGCGCACGGCTTTTGCCAGGAGCTCCCCTAGCTTTACGTGTTTGCCGGCGCCACGCAGGGGCTTGCGATCGGTCCTAAGGGAGGCGATGGCGATCTGATCGGTGCCTGTCCCTGTGGCCAGGCCTTCTGAGTAGCGCGAGGGCACGTGGAGCTCTTCAAGCACCGAGGTCTTGGCCTCAGTGGCCATCTTCACCGCCCTAACCAGGGCACAGGGGGCAAGCTCCTGGTTCATAAAGACCATGATGTTTATGGTGCCCTGGTTTTCAGAGGCCGTTTGGGCTTTCTCCGAAAGTTTGTGGAATCTTCCTTCCCATTCACAGACCTGGGAAGGGTCTCCGGCGCGGCCGGCATTGGTCTCAACCCCGGCGGTTACCAGGCAAAAGACAAGCAATTCTTCCCCGTCAGGCAATGGGAAGCTTTCCCTGGCTAGGCCGGCCATGGTCATGTTGGCCGCGGTGCCAAGGAGCACGGTCTTTTCCGGCAAAAGCCCGTGGTATTCGCAGATGAAGCGATGGTAGGCCAGGGGGTCGCGGATGGCCAGACACTTTTTATGAGCCTCTGGGTGGCAAGGCTTTGGTTCACAGGCCTGGTGGTTGGCCACAAAGGAGATGTCCGAACGTATGCCGCCGTTTACCCGACAGGTTGAAATTACCTGGTGCGGGCTTTTAAGCGCGGCGTAAATGACTTTTTCTCCTCGATATATCTCAAGCCCGGGATAGGGTGTAGCGATTTTCACGTAGGCCATGTGGTATCTCCAGAATTTTTTGAAAGCTTAATAAAAGGTAAAAAAATAAAAAAAGCCCCCATGGGCCTTTTCTGCCCAGGGGAGCTCTAATTGGCGTTACCAACGGTAAGAAAGCCCTACGTAAATGCTGCGGCCTGGGGTCTTGTAATCGTAAACTTCCTGATAGTCTTTATCAAAGAGGTTATCTATCCGGGCAGAAAGGCTAAGCGACTTATTTACGTTATAGATGCCTGAGAGATAGGCCACAAAGTATTTGCCCATTTCGTGAGAACCGTCTTTGTAGCGTCCTACGTAAAGACCACGGAAGGTAAGCGAGCCTTTCTCTTCGGGCAGATAGAAAGTCGCAGCCAGGCTGGCCTTGTTCCTGGGGCGCCTGTCTAAGTCTTCGTCGTTTGCTTTTTTGGCAGAAAGGCACTGGTAGGCGGCTGAAAGCTTAAGCCACTCAAACAAACGCACTTCAGCCGTGGCTTCTACCCCGTAAGTTTTGGTATAGCCTGTTAAATTTATATATTTCCCGTTCCACCATCCAGGTTGAGGATAAGGGGGATAAAGATCGATCATGTCTTCAAATTTGTTATAAAAGTAAGTAAGGTCCAGGGAAGCCTTCTGGTCAGGAGCGTAAAAGGTAACCCCGGCATCATAACCCCAGGACTTTTCAGGCTTAAGGTCTTTGTTTCCGTAAGAGGGGTCGTAAAGTTGAAAAAGGCCTGGGGTGCGAAAGCCCGTGCCGTAACTTGCGTGAAGCTTGATACTTTCCACAGGGAAAGCTGCTGCCGCCACGCGGTAGGTAACTTTGTCTCCTGCGGTTTCGTGTTTGGTGTAGCGCACACCAAGGGTTAGCACAGCCTTTTTTAAATCTAAAATGGCCTCGGCAAAAGGTGCCCATTCGTATGCTGTTTCGTCAAAAGGCGCTCCCCACGGCGAGTCGATTTCGGCCTTTTCTTTTTGGTAGTCAAAACCTGCGATGAATTTTGCTGGTTCTTTCGGCAAAAATTCGCTCTGCCAGGAAAAGCGGGTAAGCCTTCCCTTATAAAGGCCACCTGCCCCCTGGTCATATTCGCGGCGGGTAGAGCTAAGAGAAAAATCAAGGTGCTGTTTGATTTGAGGGGTTACCTGCCAGTCAAGATTAGTTTTGAAAAAGCCAAGGTTATTCTTTTCTTTTTGGTTCCCACCGTCTAAGTCGTGGGAAGCCTGCGAAAAAAGAAAAGAGGCCCCCCATGCGAGCCTTTCGTTAAAGGCATGGGTTAGCTTGGCAGCCACGTTTCCGTTGTGGTAAGCGTCGGTATCTGGCTCAGAGAGCATTTTGGTCATGCCTTTGCTGTCCTTTTTGCTGAGGCTAAGGGAAAGGCTTGTGTTTTCTCTGGCAAGGTTAAAGGAAGCCCTTTCAAAAAAGGTGCGATATGAGCCGTATTCTCCCGCGAGGAAGGCGCCGGTCTTTTGCGCCCTTTTGGTGATGATGTTTATGGCCCCGGCCATGGCGTTTGAACCGTAGAGCACACTTTGGGGCCCGCGCACGATCTCTATGCGGTCGATCTCGTCCACGGAAAGATGTGGGATAAAGGAAGAAAAATCACCTTTAGCCGTGCCACTTGGATCATAAACCGGAACACCATCGATGAGGATTACACTCTGGCCATTTTCCGCGCCACGCAAAAAGGTGGAAGCAAGGCCCCCAAAGCCGTTTTGCAGGATGTTTAGGCCCGGGGCCTCGCGCAGGGCGTCGGTTAACGTCTCAATGCCCTTTTCTTTCAGTTCTTTTGCGGTAATAACCGTGACACTTGAAGGCACCTTCTCAAGGGCTTCAGGGGTCCTCGTGGCGGTGACCACTACTTCGCCAAGGGGAGTTGCTTCTTCGGCAAGGACTTGCCCGGAAAATAAGACCGAAAACAAAACCCCAAGCAACAAACACCCAAAACCAAACACCCAGAACCAAGTACCTAAAACCCAGGACTTCTTCATAACACTCCCTCCTTCAAATTTTTTTGAAGAAGGGAGCTTCGGGAGGTGTTTCCGAAAAAGGCAGGGGAATAGGCCTTTTCGGAAACGGAGCAGTTAGCCCCGAAGCTCCGCTTCCTTGGCCTTTTCGGGCCGGTCTCCCGGCTTCCGGATCATCCTACTCGCCGCGCCTTCCCAGGGCCTTCGACCCTCTGGCCTCCAGCCCCAGTGGCCTGTCACCCGTCCTGGCGAGTGGTAAAAATGCTACTCGCTACTCGCCATAACGGGTTAGCGGCTTTCGTCCCCGGTTACGGTTGCGGGCCAGCGCCGGATTTTCACCGGACTTCCCGACACCCGAAAAGGAACAAAAATTTCTATTACCAAAATAGCCTACAGCTGTCTACCCTAGAATTTTATGAGCAAAGTTCAGCTTAAGAGATGAGAAAAATGGTAGCGGACTTACACAGTAGCACCTCTGAAAACCAATAACTCCTTTAAGAGAAGCTATAGGACTTCATAGAAATATCCGATTCATACAAAAATAAATACATACAAAAGAGATCTTTGCAAAATTGTTGGGACCAGTGTTGTCAGCACAAGCGCAAGGGATCCGTTCCCATTTTTTGGAACGAAAAATAGGAACGGATCCTTGAATGGGCATTAAGAAAAGATGTTTTGCAAAGGTCTCACAGAAATAAATACTATTCTAAATGGGAGAGGTGCCATGACCGCTAAAAATATTATGAAGTGTCTTAAAAAGTTCGGTTTTTCCAGTCCAAAAGAGTTGAACGAATTTCAATCCCTGGCAGATTTGCTGGATTTTAAAGAAATATGGATGAGCATTTATGAATATGTTCAGGAAGACGTAGAGGCTCAAAAAATACTCCACAAGATTTTGGACAACCCCGAGGCCTATAACGAATTTATAGATAGGTGGACCTCTTTTTTTAGGGATGCCTTGCGTAATCCCTTCAGCAAAGAGTTTTGGGCTCGTTTGCATCATGTAGCTTATCTACATTACCGTAACGGTGTCAGACTCTCTGTCTTCATGGCAGCCCTTTTAAAAATAAGAGATCTTTTTATGGATAAATTAGAAAAAACCGATTTTTTAGCGCTAAAAGCCAATTTGGCGCGTTTTTTTGAATGTTTAGGGGTCATGCTAGCCGAAGAATTTTATTATCTATCTATAAGAGACTTGCAAAAAAGCCTATGGCTTTCCGAACGTCAGGCCCGTTTTCTGGCCACCTTACGGGAGATAAACTTTTTCCTTTCCGCAGAGGATTTAACGGAACGGGATCTTGCCCAAAAATTCTGTCTAGCCATGGTAGAAAACCTTGGCCTCAGTCTAGCATGGATAGGACGTCTTAAAGGAGAAAAACTAATCTTTGTGGGGGGATTTCCTGAAGATCACCCCCGGTTAAAAGAAATTCCTCAATCTTTAAACGCTTTTAGAGGAAATCTTAAACCATATCTTGAGAAATTCTTAAGTAAAGAACCAATAGTCATTAACGAAGTGTCGAAAAATGAAAATTTAGGCTCCCTAAGGGAATTTCTACAAAAACACGGTCTTAACTCTATCGCGGTAGTGCCAATTCATGACGAAAAAGACCTATACGGAGCTCTTTTTCTGTATCACAAGGAAAAAAATTACTTTTTACCTGACGAAATCCAGATTCTTCAAGAGATAAGTAGAGATCTAAGCGTGACCTTTAAACGTCTTAAATATCAGAAAAACTTAGAATATAAACTTTACATAGATGAAATAACTTCACTTCCTAACGCGAGAGGTTTTCTTAGGTCTGTAGAAAAATTTTTCCGGTTCAATGGAAACAAAAATCATAAACTAGCTATAATAGTCACAGACATAGTACACTTTTCTGAAATCAATCAAATTTTGGGGCATATCAAAGGAGATGAAATTCTGAAAGAAATTGCGAGACGTCTAACAGAATTTTTGGGTCGAGAGGGAATAGTAGGTAGGGTGGGAGCTGACGAATTTGCTGTAACCATTAAGTTTTCTTTTCTTGACGAGTTGTCTAAATACCTTGAAAAACTGAGACAAACACTCTCACGACCTTTCGAAATTGAAAAGCAGAATATACGTCTAAACTTTGGGCTAGGAGTATCTATATGGCCGGAACACGGTCGTTCTCCCAGGGAGATTTTAGCAAAGGCTTCTTCAGCCGTAAGATTAGTATCGCGAACTCCGGATGGTGGGCTGATGTTTTACGAAGCAGAGAAGGCCAAAACTTCTCTAGCCAAACTGAATCTTTTATCTAGGATGGAAAAAGCTTTGAAAAATGACGAACTTGAACTCTTCTTTCAACCAAAAATAAACCTGGATTCCAGATCTATAAGCGGATTCGAGGGGCTTTTACGCTGGCGAGATAAGGAAAGGGGCATCGTGCCTCCTGGTGAATTTATACCTGTTCTGGAAGAGAGTCAGCTTATGATAGATGTGGGTTACAAAGTGGTGGAGCAAGCTGCGGATTTTGCACGAAAAATAGAGAAAGAGACTGGAAACCCTTTAAAAATATCCGTAAATCTCAGTGTGAGACAGCTCAAGTCCGGAAATTTTGCCTTAAATTTTTTGGAAATACTTAAACGCTACAGCATCCCTGTTGAAAGAATAGAGTTAGAAATTCTGGAGACCATGTTGTTGGAAGACGAGGCCATGGCGGAGATAAATCGTCTTCGAGAGGCAGGGGCGGCTCTAGTACTTGACGATTTCGGCACTGGCTATTCCTCTTTTCGCCATCTTTTTCAGCTGGGACGCATAGGCATAAAAATAGACCGTACCTTTCTTGAACATGTCCCAGACCAAAGGGACCATGTAGTCATGCTCATGGCTCTGGTTTCGATGGCCCGCGGGATGGATCTTAATGTAGTAGCAGAAGGATTAGAGACCAGGGAACAGCTGGCTTTCATTACTGGTCTTGGGGTAGACGAAGTGCAAGGATTCTATTTTGCACCCCCTATGCCTGCTGAAGAAGCTTTACAGTTTCTAACTTCTTTTAATCCAGAACTTTACTTCTGGTCCCGCAAACAAAATTGACCCCCAGATTTTTAGAACGGAAATTTATTGCAGTTGAATATGTAGTTGAATATAAGAAGGGAATATCGTCCAAGATAACCCCAAAAGTATTCGGTATTTTAGTTCCCCGCCACATGATTGCGAAAAAGGAGACCTTTGCAAAACATCGGGATCAGTGTTGTCAGCACAAGCGCAAGGGATCCGTTCCCATTTTTCGGAACGAAAAATAGGAACGGTTGCTCAAACGGGCCTTAAAGGTCTCAAAAAGATATTATGAGCTAGAAGCGCTTGCCTTTGTAGCCCCTTGGGGTGATGAGCCAGGGGCCAAAGCAAAAGCTCTCTGAGTTTCCGATAAAAATCGTGGTCTGCATGTCTATTTCGTGGTCAAGGAGTTTTTCAAGAGTGGTAAGCAAGATGGTCTCTCCCTCGCGGCTTATGGCCCGGGCCAGACCCACAGGGGTCTTTCCTGGCAAAATATTAAGAAGCAGCCGGTGGGCCTTTTTAAGAGGTTCTTTCCTGGTGCGACTCATGGGGTTATAAAGCACCAGGACGAAGTCGGCCTCAGCTGCGGCGCGCAGGCGCTTTGCAATGGTCTCCCAGGAGGTTAAGCGGTCAGAGAGGCTTATCACGGCAAAGTCGTGGGTAAGAGGCGCTCCAAGGCGGGCGGCCCCGGCGTTTAAGGCCGAAACCCCGGCAATTACTTGAACTTCAAAGTCTGGCGGTGCTCCGTCTTCGGCCAGAAGCTCAAACACAAGGCCGGCAAGCGCGTAAATACCCGGGTCTCCCCCGCAAACAAGGGCCACCTTTGCCCCCTTACGGGCAAGCTCTATGGCCTTTTGCGCCCGTTCAACTTCTTTGGTCATCCCAGAGGTAAAAGTCTCTTTACCGGAAAGAAGGGGAGCAATCAGTTCAAGATAACACTTGTAACCCACCACGTAGGCGGCTTCTCTTATGGCCTTACGGGCAAGAGGGGTCATCTCGGAAAGGCTTCCAGGCCCGGTGCCCACGATAGAAAGTTTTCCCCAAAAGGGTGTCTCTTTTGCCGCCACTGCCAGAGTAAGGCCAGCGACCTTGGTCTTGGGGATAAGGAGCCTTGCCTTTTCCCCTGCGGCAAACATGGCCGCGGGCTCAGCCACTGCTGGCGTGCCAAGAGAGGTATTTGCGGCAAAGCTATTAGCAAGGCCAAGGCGTGCACATTCCTTGGCCAGGCTCTCAGGGGTGATCCCCATAAGCTTTAGCCCGTATTTTTGGGCAAATTCGCTAAGCCCTTTTACCGCAGCCTTTTTGCTCACCGTGGCCACGGCGGCAAGAGACGCAAAAGAAAGCCCATTTTGTGTAAATACTTCGTTTACCGCGCCTTCTATCTCCTCGGCCCTGGCGTCTTCGTGTAAGCCAAGGCCGAGAAAGAGCACCTTTGGTCGGGCAAAAAGGGCCTTTTTTTCAGGAAAAAGACGATAGGAAACGATGAGATCTGCGGCATCGGGGTTTTTTACCTCCTCAAAGCCCCTGGGCAAATGCACCGGAAAATCGAGATAGACTTTTAGGGTCTTTTCCTGGATATAACGAGTCATGACCTTGGGGATCAAAGCCTCTGGCTCAAAGGTAAGCCTGTTTTCACGGGCCCACAGATCAAGGGCAGGGAGCCCGGAAACATCGCTTGCCGTGGTGATGACCGGCTTTGCCGCAAGGATGGCCGCTACTTCCCGGCAAAGTTCATTCGCCCCGCCAAGGTGACCGGAAAGAAGGCTTATCACAGAAGTGCCTTCCTCGTCGATAACCAGCACAGCAGGGTCGGTTTTTTTGCTCTTTATAAGCGGGACAATGGCACGCACCACGATACCACAGGCCATAATGAAAACCAGGGCGCCTGCCGTTTCCCAGTCCCTGGCAAGCTCGTTTGGGTTAAACTTTTTGACCTGGGCCTCGGGAAAATAGTTGGCAAGCTTTTCCGCCACCAGGCGGCCTCTTGGGGTCAGGTAAAAAAGCGCTAGCGGTTTATTTGGGTCCATAAAGCTTAGAGCGTGTTTTTTGGGGTTTTTCAGCTGCCAAAAGGGCCTTGCCCACGTAAATTAGGGCGGTTTGCCTGATCCCTGCTTTTTCAACCAGGGTCCCAAGCTCTGCCAAGCTCCCCTTAAGAAGGCGCTCTTCCGGGTAGCCCAGTTTTTCCGCCACCACCACCGGGGTCTCCGGGGGAAGCCTTTTAAGGAGGGCGGCTTCTATCTCGCGTGCCCGGGCCACACTCAAAAAGATGACAAGAGTGGTATCTTCTCGGGCGAAATAGGCCAGGTCTTCAAGGCTTGGCCCTGGGGTCTTGCCCCCAAGGCGGGTAAAGACCACGGTCTGGGACACCTCGGGCATGGTAAGCTCAAGGCCGAGGCGTGCGGCCCCAAGGGAGGCTGAGCTCACGCCGGGGATCACTTCGTAAGGGATGCCCCTTTCCCGAAGCCCGGCTGCCTCTTCGTTAAGGGCGCTGTAAAAGGCGGTGTCCCCGCTGTGGAGCCTGGCGACGTTTTTTCCCTTCGCCACGGCCTGCGACATGATGTCAAGCAGCTCTTCAAGGCTTAGGCCGTGTGAATTTATGACCTCGGCCTCAAGGCCCGAGAGCAGGCGTTCGTGAAGAAGGCTTCCGGCGTAAATGACAAGGGGTGCCTTTTTGATTATCCGGGCCGCTTTTACGGTAAGGAGCTCCGGGTCGCCCCCTGGGCCTGCACCTATGAAAAACACCTTGGCCATGGCGGCCATTTTAGCAGGGCTCAGCCACCACGACAAACACCGGATTAAGAGCCTTTAAAAATTGGCCGGCAGAAAGGGCCTTGCTGCGGCTTACCTGAAGCTCGATGACTTCTTTGAGCATGCCTCTGGACTTAAAAAAGTCAAGGGCCAGGGAAAAATTTTCAAGAAGGGTGAAGGTGGCCACAATACGGCCTCGGGTCCTCTGGCAGCAAAGTTCAAGTATTTCCAAAAGCTTGCCCCCTGAGCCGCCAATAAAAACCCGTTCAGGCGAGGGAAGATCAAAAAGCACTTGCGGGGCAAAGCCTTTAACAGGCTCAAGGTTAAGGAGCCCAAGGTGTTTTCTGTTTTGGCAAAGGAGTTCGAAACGGGCCTTTTCTTTTTCCACAGAAAAGACCCTGAGAAGCGGCTTAAGCGCTGCCACTTCACAGGATATCCCCCCGGCCCCTGCGCCCACATCCCAGAAAACTCCTTGCTCAGGGAGCCTTAGCTTGTGCACCACCACGGCCCGCACTTCTTCTTTGGTCAGAAGGCCTTCAGGGTGGGCAATTTCCCGGTCTGAAAGCCCAAAAAAGGCCTCTTTTGGGCGGGAATAGACCAAAAAGACCAGGTTTGGGTGGGCAAATTCCTTTGCGGCAAATTCTGCTGCTGTGCCTTGATAGAGCTTTTCTTCGGGAAAGCCCAGGCGTTCAGCCACAAAGACCGTTAAGTCTTCTTTAAGAACCCGGTCTTTTAAGTAGGCGGCAAGACGGGAAGGGGTGTTCACAGGGTCGGTAAAGACTCCTACTTTTCCGTAAACACGAAGCAGCCCCGGGATTTCTTCCAGCAAAAAGCTTCGTTTCTTGCGGGATGCGCCGTGGAGGCTCACAAAAAAGAAGTCATCCCAGGGGATTTTGAATCGAGAGGCGGCAAGCTGGACTGAACTAAGCGCCGGAAAAATCTCAATCACCTCTGGACCAAAGTGCTTGAGCAGCAGACGCCCAATGCCGAAAAAAAGCGGATCACCGCTTGCCAGAAAGGCCACGGGATAGCCTTCTTTCTGGGCTTCTTTGAGCAGAAAAAGGGCCTCTTCGAGCTTCTGGTAGGTTAAGACCTTTTTCATGTCAGGTAATTTAAAGCGAGACAAAAGGCCCTTTGCGCAGATGATTTTTTCTGCTTTCTCAAGGAGGGCTTGTGATTGGGCGCTAAGGCCTTCTCCTGAAACACCGATGAGGGAAATTTTAAAGCACAAAGAGCACCTCCCGCTGGTAGGATATAAGGACAACCCTGGTTTCTACCTCTGGGGCAAAGGCCTGGGCGAGCTTTTTAACCCTTTTTAATACCGCGGAAAAGACCTCTTTTTGCAAGTTTTCAGGCATTTTTTGGATAAATAACAGGAGCTCGCGGGCGGTATTTAGCGGGGGAAGCTCAGGGAGCTTTATGCCCCATCTGGCAAAGGCCCTTTGGGCCTCATCAGGGCGTACCATGCCGTGGCGCACGTGGGTGGTAAAGCCGTAGTCTTCTGGCACAGCAGGTGGGTTTTCCGCCACAAGCGCGCATTTTAAAAGCTTGGCCCACTGGCCGCAGAGGTCGATTTTTTTGAAGCCGTAACGGAAGGCGGCCTTTACGGAAAACTCCACGTAGTCTCCCATGGGCACGTAAGCCTCCTCGGGAAAGCCAAAGTGTTTCATGTGAGAGAGCTCTGAGGCGCGCCCAAAGGAAAGTACTACCTGTTCAAGACCAAGGGCCCTGGCCACACTCAGGCTTGTCTCAATGGTGGCCAGCCAGGCCTCAGCGGAAACAGGCTTAACAAGGCCCGTGGTGCCAAGGATGGAAATACCTCCCACGATACCAAGCCGGGGGTTAAGGGTCTTTTGGGCAAGCTTTTCGCCTTCTGGGACGATTATGGTGATCTCCGCGCCCTGGCCGTTTTCTAAGACCTCCCGGGCGGCCTGTTCGATCATTTGGCGCGGGGTAGGGTTTATGGCAGGCTCGCCAGGGGGCACGGGAAGCCCGGGTTTGGTCACCACGCCTACGCCCTTTCCCCCGCGGATCAGGATTTTTTGCTCCGTGAGAAGGCGCACCCTGGCCACTATTTCGGCGCCGTTTGTCACGTCTGGGTCGTCTCCAGCGTCTTTTATCACCGTGGCCTGCACCCCTTTGCTGTTTTTAAAGACCTCTGCCACCGGGATGGGGATTTTGGTCCCCGTGGGAAGCGTTAGCTCGACTTTTGTGGGCCTTTTGCCAGAAAGCAGGTAAAGCAGGGCGGCCTTGGTGGCCGCAGCGGCACAAGCCCCGGTGGTGTAGCCGGTCCTAAGCCTCTTTTTCATGGGCAAGACCAATAAGGGCGTTCAAAATAGCACACGCTGCCGGGGTGCCTCCCCGGGGGCCAAAGTTGGTAATGTAAGGCCCTTTATGCAGGCGTAAAAGTAGCTTGGCCTCAGCCGCCTTTACAAAACCTACCGGAAGCCCAACGATGAGGAGCTCGCGCGGGTTTTTACGCAAAAAACGCAAGGTGGCCAAAAGTGCGGTAGGGGCGTTTCCCACGGCCACGATGCCAATGTCCGGGTGCTTTGCCAGCATGGTCTCGATAGCGGTCTCGGTGCGGGTTTTTCCGGGAAGAGGGCTTTTTACCTCTGAGAGCCCGCAAAGCACTTTGCCCCCAAGGGCAGAAAGCCTTTTCTTGTTTACCCCGGCACTGAGCATCTCTACGTCCACCAGGATGTGTTTGCCTGCCTTAAGGGCCTCCATGCCAAAACTCAGGGCATTGCTTGAAAAACAAAGGGTGCGGCCAAAAGAAGGATCTCCTGTGGCGTGGATTACCCTTTTTAGCACCGGAAGAAGTAAAAGGTCTTTAGGGACAGAGGGCATAAGGTTTCCGATTATCTCAAAGCTTAAGCGTTCTATGTCTTCAGGCGCAAGGCCATCGGCAAGTAACGAAAGGCCAAGGGATAAGGCCTCCTCTTGCGTCTCAAGGAACGTTATCTCTTTTTCCGGGAATTGGGCGGCCAGGTCTTTTGTTTTTTGAGCAAGTTCAGGGTCATCAACCCAGAGATAGATGCTGCTAAAGGGGTTATTTTTAAGGGCTTTGGGGAGTTCTTTCGGGGTTATCACCTGGATAGGCCCCTTTAAAGGCAAGAAAAGGGACTTTATACTGGCGTTTGTTATCCAGAAAAGGGCCTGGGGCATGGGCACAAGTTTAAATGAAGCCTCTTAGAGGAGCAAGAATTTGCGTGAAGGCTCACTTTTTATCCTGCTCATGGTGCTTCTTTTGCTTTCGCTGGCACTTGGTCTGCGTTTTGGGGCAGTTGAGCTTGCCTGGCCCCTTAAAGGGGTGGCCAGGAAAATTTTCTGGGAGGTAAGGGTCCCGAGGGTGCTTCTGGCGGCCCTGGTGGGGGTGTCACTTTCGGTCTCCGGGCTCTTTTTCCAGTACGTCATGCAAAACCCCCTGGCTGATGCCTTTACCACCGGGGCGGCGGCTTCTTCTGCTCTTGGGGCCGTGCTTGCCCTTTTTGTGGGGGCAGCCGCCCTTATGCTCCCAGCAGCCCTTTTGGCCGCCCTCCTCGGGCTTTTGGTGGTGTTTCGGGTGGCCTCTATTCGGGGAAGGCTTCTTCCCGTATCCATGATCTTGGCCGGCATTGTGGTAAGCACCTTTTCCTCGGCTGCCATTAGCTTTCTTAAGTTTTTGAGTGAAGACGCCGTGGCTTCTATCGTGTTTTGGCTTATGGGTGGCTTTCAAAACGCCTCCTGGGAAAAGGTTGCCATCCTAGAGGGCGTGGTCCTGGTGAGCCTTTTGTTAATCTGGCCAAGAAGCCTTGCCCTTGACCTCATGGCCTTTGACGACGAGACCGCCCGCACAAGCGGCCTTAACATAGACCGCCTGCGCAAAGAGCTTTTGTTCCTAGGGGCGCTCCTTACCGCGGTAAGTGTGTCTTTTGCAGGCATTATCGGCTTTGTAGGCCTTATCGTACCCCATGTCTTAAGGCTCCTTGGTCTTTACCAGGCTAAAAAACTCCTTGTCTTTTCCTGTCTTCTGGGAGCGGTTTTCATGATAAATACCGACCTGCTTTCCCGGGTGGTGCTTGCTGGGGGTGAAGAACTACCCGTGGGCGTTTTCACCTCGCTCCTTGGGGGTGTTTTTTTTCTTTACCTGCTTCTTAAGCGCAAAAGGGAGCTTTATGTGCTTGATTAAGCTTGAGAGTTTTGAAACCTCAGCCGGAGACTTCAGGGTGAAGGTCCCTGAGCTTTGCCTTGGGGCCGGGAGCCTTACCGCCATTTTGGGGCCAAATGGAAGTGGCAAATCTACCTTTCTTACTGCCCTTGCCGGGCTAAGAAGCTACAAAGGTGCCTATTTTCTCTGCGGCCGTGATTTTAGTGAGCTTAACGAGAAAGAGCGCTACGGGCTCATTGCCTATCTTCCCCAGGAAAGCCGTCTTGGGCTTCCCTTTGAGGTTGGCTACGTGGTGCTTACCGGGCGTTTCCCAAGGCTTAAACAGGGTTCATACCGCCAGGAAGACCAGGCCCTGGTGGATTTCTGGCTAAGGGAATTTGAGCTTTTGCCCCTTAAAAAAAGGCTTTTTACCTCGCTTTCTGGCGGAGAAAAACAGCGCACGCTTCTTGCGCGCGCCATGGTAAGGGGCGCAAGGGTGCTCCTGCTTGATGAGCCTCTAAACGGGGTGGATCTAAAACACCAGCACGCCATCTTGCGTTCGATAAGGGCTTATCTCCAGAAAGAAAAGGCCCTTTGCCTTATGGTGCTCCACGACCTTGCCATGGCCCTTAAATACGCCGATTACCTGTTGCTCTTTAAGGAGGGGAGGCTTTCTTTTAAGGGGCCTGTGGCCGAGATTGACGAAAAAATTCTGTCTCAGGTGTTAGAGGTCAGGGTCAAATTTTTCAAAAAACAGGGTAATGTGCTGGTCTCTACGGAGGTTTGACATGAAAAAAGCCCTGTTTGCCTTGATTTTATTGGCTTTATTACCGACAGAGGCCTTTTGTGTGGAAAGGATTGTGATTCTTTATGCGGCGGCAAGCCCGATTGTTAAGGCTTTAGGAGTGCCTGAGGCGCACGTGGTAGGGGTTACGCGCACGGACCACGAATTCCCACAGGCCATACGAGTTGGCTCACACCTGCGGCCTAACCTTGAGCTCATAAAGGCCCTTAAGCCTGATTTCATTATTTGCGGCTCAAAGCGGGCTTTCCCTTACGAGGCCGCAAGAAGGTTTAAGGCCAGGGTGTTTCGCTATGATCCACGAAGCCTGGAAGAAATTCTGGCCTCTATTGAAAGACTTGGGCATCTCCTTGGCCGCGAAAAAGAGGCTAAGGCCCTGGCAGGCAAGTTAAGCGAAAAACTCCGCCAGGTAAGGCCCCTTCCTCGTCGGCCAGGGGTGGTTTATGAGGTCATGAGTGTGCCGCTGAAAGTAGCCGGTGAAAAGAGCATTGTTTCCGATATCATTTGGCATGCTGGTGGGCGAAACCTCGTCAAAGTCCCCAAAAAACACGTGCAGATCTCTCCAGAAAAGGTCCTAAGCCTTGCCCCTGATTTTTATATCTACCAGGTAGGCCCGATGAACCGCAGACCCACACCGCCCAAAGAAAGGCCTTATTTCAGGGCCTTAAAAAGCGTAGTGGTAAAAGTTGACGAAAAAGAATTTGCCCGTCCAGGGCTTAACGCCTTTGACGCGGTGTTAGAACTTAACAAGGTTTTTTACGAACATATGAAAAAATGAAGCTTCCTTTCCTCTTTCTGTCATCCTGAGCCGAAGCCCTGAGCGAAGCGAAGGGCCAGGCGAAGGATCCATTAATCGACCTGTGGATTCTTCGGTCGCTCGCGCTCCCTCAGAATGACAAAAGAAAATCGCTCCCTCAGAATGACAAAAAAGAAGTTCCCTCAGAATGACAAAAAAGAAGTTCCCTCAGAATGACAAAAAAGAAGTTCCCTCAGAATGACAAAAATGGGAGCTCCTTCAGCCCTTCGCCCATCACGAGGCAACTTGTACGCCCGCGCGATCCCAGCTACACCGTCATCACGAGGCGTGCTATCGCACGCCGAAGTGATCTCATGAGATTGCTTCGCTTCGCTCGCAATGACGGAAAAAAGGGCGCTCGCAATACCAGCTCCCTGATCAAGCAACCGTTCCCATTTTTCGGAACGAAAAATAGGAACGGATCC